>CAZMUV010000076.1:0-16679 GCA_964569345.1 uncultured Maribacter sp.
GAAAAATCATGTGGAATAAATGTGGTATGGCTCGAAATGAAAAAGATCTTAAAGAAGCGATTGTTGAAATTGCCGAATTAAGAGAAGAGTTCTGGAAGGATGTTAAAATTCCCGGAAAAGCCGATGAATATAACGAGGAATTAGCCAAAGCAGGACGTGTAGCAGATTTCTTGGAATTGGGTGAATTATTTGCTAAAGACGCACTAGTAAGGGAAGAATCTGCTGGAGGTCACTTCAGAGATGAGTATCAAACACCAGAAGGTGAAGCGATGCGTCGTAAAGAATTCCAGTTTGTTTCTGCTTGGGAATATAAAGGAGAACCGAAAGATGCTGTGTTACATAAAGAAGACTTAGCATATGAAAATATAGAAGTTAAAGAGAGAAGTTACAAATAAAAAAGAGCTATGAATTTAACGTTAAAAATATGGCGTCAAAAAGGCGCTAGTGACAAAGGAAAGATAATTGATTATGCTATTGGTGATGTGTCTCCAGATATGTCCTTTTTAGAAATGCTAGATGTTTTGAATCAAGACCTCATAGAAAAAGGAGAGGAACCTGTTGCATTCGATCACGATTGTCGAGAAGGTATCTGTGGTTCTTGTTCTATGTTTGTTAATGGGCAAGCACACGGACCAGATTCCATGGTAACCGTTTGCCAATTGCACATGCGTAGTTTCAAAGATGGCGACACCATCTATATCGAACCTTGGCGTGCAACAGCATTCCCTGTAATTAAAGATTTAATCGTTGACAGAAGTGCTTTTGATAGAATTCAACAAGCTGGTGGCTTTATTTCAGTAAACACCTCTGGTAACACACAAGATGCTAACTCCATACCAATAAATAAGCATAATGCAGATATGGCTTTTGATGCTGCTACCTGTATTGGTTGTGGCGCATGTGTTGCAAGTTGTAAAAACTCGTCTGCTATGTTATTTGTTTCTGCAAAGGTTTCACAATATGCACTGCTACCCCAGGGAGAAGTAGAAGCTACAGATCGTGTTTTAAACATGGTAAAGCAAATGGATGAAGAAGGATTTGGCAACTGTACCAATACAGGAGCATGTGAAGTTGAGTGTCCTAAAGGAATATCTTTAGAAAATATAGCGCGGATGAACCGAGAATATCTTGGTGCCAGCCTTAAAGGTTAAATCAATACAGCCTAAAATAAATAGAAAATCCCATACTTAAACCTATGGGATTTTCTATTTTTCAGACATATTCAAGAAATATTCGGAAGAACGCGTCATAGATACTCGCTTTAACACCGAAGTCATTACCCATTCAAAAAATCAAGATATCTAAACTATCTTTAGAACAAAATAATTTTAAACATGAAGTACACCTCTAAACTTCCGGATGTACAAACGACTATTTTTACAACGGTAGGGAATTTAGCACGTAAACACGGAGCCATAGATCTATCACAGGGGTTTCCAAATTTTCCATCAGACCCAAACCTCATAGCACTTGTTTCTAAAGCAATGCAAAACGGGCATAATCAATATGCACCCATGCAAGGCCATTACGGACTTCGGGAAGCTATTTCAGAAAAAATTCTAAAAACACACGATTACGCATATCACCCAGAAACAGAAATCACCGTTACGGTGGGTGCGACACAAGCGATTTTCACAGCGATTACAGCCTTTGTCAATTCGGGTGATGAAGTAATTGTTGTAAAACCGGCATATGACTGTTACGAGCCTGCTATTGCCTTGAATGGAGGAGTTCCTGTGTATTTGCAGTTAGCACACCCTGAGTATTCCATCGACTGGGAGGCTCTTCAAAATTTAATTACATCAAAAACCAAGATGATAATTTTGAACACGCCACATAATCCGACCGGACGTATACTTTCCAAAGATGATATGCTCATGCTCGAAGTGATATTAAAGCCTACCAATATACTGCTATTAAGCGATGAGGTATACGAGCATATTATCTTCGACGGAAAAGAACATGAAAGTGCTTGCCGCTATCCCGATTTGGCCAATAGAAGCTTTATCTGTGCTTCTTTTGGAAAAACCTTTCATGTTACCGGATGGAAAATAGGCTATTGCGCAGCACCAGAACATCTTATGAAGGAATTTAGAAAAGTACATCAATTTGCCGTGTTTTGTGTAGATCATCCTGTACAAAGAGCTATGGCAAAATATCTAGAGAATGAATCTCATTATCTTAACCTCAACGACTTTTATCAGCAAAAAAGAGATTATTTTATTGATGGGTTATCGGGTTCTAACTTCAAATGGGAACCTTCCAAAGGGACTTACTTTCAGCTTTTAGATTACACGAACATTACAGATGATAATGACGAAGTATTCGCAAAAAGACTTATTATCGAAAAAGGATTGGCGAGCATTCCAATTTCATCCTTCAATCTTGACGGTAGAAACGATAATGTGCTGCGTTTTTGCTTTTCCAAAAAACAGGAAACTTTAGAAAAAGCCGTCGACATTCTCAACAAAATTTAATGCAAAGCAGCATTAACCTTCGTCATAAACTCGGATATCTTACTAGGTTCTAACCATCTGGTCACCACAACCATATCATTTTCCTTATCTATAACGATAAAATTCCCTCCAAATCCGGCAGCATAATAGATATCTTCTGATAACCCTTCCCAATGTCTATCTCCCTTTTTATTCAACCACCACATATAGCCGTAATTTATATTGGGATTTGATGGTGCTATAGCCTTCTTAATCCAATTTTCACTAATCAAACGGTCTTGCCTCCATGTGCCATTATTCAAAAACAAAAGGCCAAAACGTGCCATATCCTCAGTATTGATAAAAAGTCCTGCGCCGGAATGCCCTCCACCGGTTACAGATTTTATTTCCAATCCATCAATCTCTGTCCAGGCGTGATCATAGCCATACCAGCGCCATGTTGTTGATGCCCCAATTCTATCCATTATACGTTCCTTAAGTACCAAAGGCATAGGCTTACGCCATACATGTGTAAGCGCATAGGCCAACACGTTTACGCGAATATCATTGTATTCCATAAAAGTTCCTGGCTCCTTAGGTTTTTCAAACTTCCAATCGTCAATATCTCCTTCCTTTGGTGGTCTATCGGCCCAATCATCGCCACCCCAAATAGTTCCCGACCAAGCAGAATTCTGCTGTAGCAAATGCTCCCAACTAATTTTTGAATTATGGTTTCCGCCAAAGGTTCCGTCCCAGATATACTGACTAACTTTATCCTTTGTATTTACAATGAGTCCCTCATCAACAGCCAAACCAGCCATGGTACTCAAAAAACTTTTGGTTACACTAAAGGTCATATCCACACGTTTGGCATCTCCCCATTGGGCGACTACATACCCATTCTTAAGTATCATACCTGCTGGCCCACCTCGCTTTTTGGTTGGTCCCATAATTTTGTGGAACGGCTCCCTTTCAAATCCTTTGAGGATAGCGATTCTTAAATCTCGAGAACCCGAATACTCGTTGGACTTTGCAAATGAAACAGCTTCTTGTAATCTTGAACTATCAATACTAAAATCTTTGGCCGATTTCTGTTCCCAAACAGCATTACGCTCTGGAAAATAATACTCTTGGGACTGTCCAACTAAAACAAAAGAAAATAGAAAGAAAATAGTGATTAAGAATCTCATATGTAATTATCTATTAGGTTAGTACGTTAGTTAAATCACACCTCATTAACCAATCTGTCTGTTTATCAGCTCCAATGTAATAGGGGTGGGTTCCAAACTTAGAGAAACCGTGCCGTTGATAAAATCGTATGGCCTTTTCATTCTTCTCCCATACCCCGAGCCATACAAAACGTTTCTGTAAGCTCACGGCTATTTCTTGTACTTTTAGAAGTATACCTAAACCATATCCGTAACCTTGAAAAGCCTCCATTACGTAAATACGCTCTAACTCAATACCATCAGCTTCTCTAAGCTCTGTTTGGGCTTGCTTTTGATTAAGCTTCACATACCCTATAACTTGGGTGTCTAAATAAACAAAATAGAAAAAACTATCAGGGTTTCGTAGCTGTGATAATAACACCTCTTCATTAAACGCAATACTGATATACGCTTTAAAGTCATCAGGTTCGTTATCCTTCTCAAAAGCATTTATAAAAGTACTTTTGGAAATCGTCAAAAGCTTATCAATATCATTACCTGTGCACTGTCTAAAATCTAAATCCACCCTCTAAAGATAAAATATTTCTAACTAATTTGTTTCACTCGCAAGCAAGATAAAAGTAACTTGGGGCAAAATAATAGGCACAAAAAAAAGAGCAACTTGGGGAAGCTGCTCTTTTACTATCATTCTTATAAAAGAATGCTATAGCATAAATAATTTTTTGGTCAATCGAATGATACCGCTAAAGAAATCATTGTGATATACTTGTACTTTTTCTTGTGGCGCCATGGAGTTCTTATTAGGTTAATTTTATAGTTTTACTTGGGACGTTTTATGGTTTTAACTCTATAAATATAACAGCTAACGCTTTTGAAAACCATATTATTGTTGTGAACCTATTCTAAAATGTTGTGAAAAAAAATAAGTGCTACTTTTCATCGACAAAATACAGGTATAAACTACTCCATTTTCATCTCGGGCACTGTCCCGTGTATAATAAGCTTACCCTCCGTAGCCGCTTTGATCTCCTCAACAGTAACACCAGGAGCCCTTTCCAATAATAGGAATCCACCCGAAATAATTTCTAATACAGCGAGGTTGGTCACAATTTTCTTCACACAACCCACACCCGTTAATGGCAATGAACATTTTTTTAATAATTTAGATTCTCCTGCTCTGTTCGTGTGCATCATGGCTACGATGATTTGCTCTGCCGAAGCGACCAAATCCATAGCTCCTCCCATTCCCTTAACCATTTTACCCGGAATTTTCCAGTTGGCAATATCTCCGTTTTGGGCAACTTCCATTGCTCCAAGAATGGTCAGGTCTACATGCTTTCCTCTTATCATACTAAAACTAAGGGCTGAATCAAAAAAAGATGCCCCAGGTAAGGTGGTAATTGTTTGCTTGCCCGCATTAATGATATCGGCATCCTCCTCGCCTTCAAATGGAAAAGGCCCCATACCTAAAACACCATTTTCACTTTGGAACTCTACACTAATATCATCCCTAACAAAATTGGCCACCAATGTAGGTATTCCTATTCCTAAGTTAACATAGTATCCGTCCTGTACTTCTTGTGCAATACGTTTTGCAATTCCATTTTTATCCAGCATGGCTTAGTTTCTTTGTCTTAAAGTTCGTTGCTCTATTCTCTTTTCAAAGGTTTCTCCTTGGAATATACGTTGCACGAATATTCCGGGTATATGCACTTGATTAGGGTCTAGGCTTCCTGCGGGCAAAAGCTCTTCTACCTCTGCTACCGTAATCGTTGCTGCTCCGCACATAGCTGGATTGAAATTTCTGGCGGTTCCTTTAAAGATTAGATTCCCTGCTTCATCTCCCTTCCAAGCCTTTACAAAGGCAAAATCAGCCTTGTAAGCTTCTTCCAATACATACATTTTACCATTAAACTCCCGAGTTTCCTTCCCTTCTGCTACCTCGGTACCATAGCCAGCTGGTGTAAAGAAAGCTGGAAAACCACCTTGCGCAGCCCTACACTTTTCTGCAAGTGTTCCCTGTGGAGTTAACTCTACTTCCAATTCTCCACTTAACATCTGTCGTTCAAACTCATCGTTCTCACCAACATAAGAAGATATCATTTTTTTTATTTGACGTTTCTGTAATAATAGACCTAAACCAAAATCGTCAACACCGGCGTTGTTAGAAATACATGTAATATCTTTTACGCCTAAAGCTACTAATTGCGCGATGGCATTCTCGGGTATTCCGCAAAGACCAAATCCGCCCAGCATTAGGGTCATTCCATTTTCAACACCTGCTAAGGCTTCATGTACATTCCCTACTGTTTTTCGTATCATAAGACCATAAATTATTGTCTGTCTAATTTACTGCTAATAATAACGTTTTCCCAAAAAAAGACCCCGCATTATGCGAGGTCTTTACTTTAGCAGAGGGCTGTAATAGCTTTTATTTCATCGGTTTTAAAAATCCAAATCATCTAAATCCTCTTCAATATCTACATCCTTTCGTTGTTCTTCAGCGAATTTTGTGCAATCGGTTTCAATGGTCATGTTCTCAGGTTTTTCAAAATCGTCCGTGGATACGCCCAGCTCCTCATTAGCGTAGTTCTTTTTCATATATAGCCCCCAAATTGGTAAGGCCATAGTGGCACCTTGACCATACCTAATGTTTTTAAAGTGAACGGCACGCTCTTCTCCTCCGACCCAGACACCCGTAACCAAATTAGGCACCATGCCCATAAACCAACCATCACTATTGTTTTGTGTGGTTCCCGTTTTACCCGCAATAGGATTGGTGAGCTCATAAGGATATCCTGTCATCACCTCTTTATAGACTGAATTATCCTTGTTGAAATTATGACGTAATCGGGTTCCCGAACCTCCCTGGGTAACACCCTTCATCAAATCTACCATAGCATAGGAAACCTCCTTGCTCAAAACGTCTTTAGTTTCCGGAACATATTCATATAATACTGTCCCATTTTTATCCTCTATTCTAGTAACCATTACCGGTTTTACATATACCCCTTGGTTGGCAAAGGCGCCATAAGCCCCAACCATTTCGTATACACTAACCAATTCTGTTCCTAATGCAATAGCAGGAACGGGTAGAATTTCATTGGTGAAACCCAAGTTTTTCACAATGGACACCACCGACTTTGGGCCTACCTTATCAATAAGTTGTGCTGTTACCGTGTTTACCGAGTTCGCTAGGGCATACTTTAAAGTCATATCCTTACCAGAATACTTGAAATCAGAATTTCTAGGACACCATGGCTCCATGTTACCGTGTTTCCCAGCCTCAATACAGTATTGGGTGTCCGGCAGTGTTTCGCAGGGTGATAACCGTAATTGATCTATAGCCGCAGCATATACAAAAGGTTTAAACGTTGATCCCGCTTGCCTTGACCCTTGTATTACATTGTCATATTGAAAATGCTTGTAATCAACGCCTCCAACCCATGCCTTAACATGACCGGACTGTGGTTCCATAGACATCATAGACGCTCTTAAGAATGTCTTATAATACCTAATAGAGTCCATAGGCGTTAGTATGGTGTCCTTTTCTCGAGTATCGCTTTTCCAGTCAAAAACGGTCATCTCTGTTTTTTTTGTAAAAGATTCCCGAATTTCCTTTTCGGATTTTCCAGCATCTTTCATTATACGCCAACGTTCCGATGTTTTTACGGCGCGTTCCATAATACGATCCGTTTCCTCTGTCGTCAAATCTAAAAATGGAGTTGTAGGATTTCGTTCCTTAGTGTTCTGAACAAAAAACTCAGTCTGTAAGCGTTCCATATGCTGGGAGACGGCTTCCTCTGCGTTTTGTTGCATTCTAGAATCTATGGTGGTATAGATTTTTAATCCATCTAGGTACAAATTATAACGATCACGCTCCCCTTCCATAGCCGGTTTAGGATTTTTGTCTATCCAACCTTTCATAAAGCGCTGCAAATACATCCTAAAATAAGTAGCCAAACCTTCGCGGTGGCTCTCAGGATTAAAGTTGATATCCATTCTTAGGGCTTGTAACGAATCTTTTTCGTTCTCAGTAATGTATTCGTATCGCGCCAACTGTCCCAATACTATATTTCGTTTATTCAGCGTAATCTCTTCTCGTCGTAACGGGTTAAAAAGCGATGAATTTTGAAGCATACCCACCAACATAGCAGATTCTTCCACTTTTAGGTCTTTTGGTTCTTTGCCAAAATAAATTCGGGATGCAGAGCGGATACCGTCAGCATTATTACCAAAATCATAAATATTCAAATACATACTTATGATTTCTTCCTTGGTGTAGCTGCGTTCCAAGCGTATGGCTAAAACCCATTCCTTTAATTTCTGCTGAATGGTTTCAAACTTATTTCTAGACCTTACACCTACAAAGAGTTGGCGTGCCAACTGCTGGGTAATCGTACTTGCCCCTCCTCGCTTTCCTAAATAGAATGCTGCTCTAAGTGTTCCCCGAGCATCTATTCCTGAATGGTCCCTAAAACGAATATCCTCACTTGCTATTAGCGTATTAACTAAGTTTTCTGGTAGATCCTCGTAGGTTACATCGGTTCTGTTATCATCTAAATAGAATTTCCCCAAAAGCTTTCCATCAGAGGAAACTATTTGCGATGCCAAATTCGTCTGAGGATTTTCTAAGTACTCATAAGGAGGTAGCTCGCCGAAGAGACCCCAAGAAGCAGATAAAAATAGTAATGCAAAGAGTGCAATACCAGAAACGAAAAGTATCCAGAACCATTTTATATATTTAAAAAACCCTTGAGGTTCCTTCTTTTTAACCGTTTTTGCCATTAAACTAGGGGTTGATTTTTGTTATTTCTATACCCACATCCGTAATGCCTTCCAATCCGATAACACCGGAAACGTTGCCATTTTTACGCATTGCATGTGAGACCTGTAAGGTATATACGCCAGAAGTAGGAAAAACGATGTTTTCCTTGTACCACAATTTATTCTCTTTAATGCTACCACTGCCCTTTCCCAACCAAGTGCCATCTGGCAAGGCCATTGCATATTCTAGGGTGTCTTGTACTACTTCCCCTTCAGGAGTATTAAGCGAGGCTATTAAAAAAAGATTGCTGTATCGGAAATTTTGGTCGTTCCTTACATTAATAAACATTTGGTATTCTTGGAGCGAATCCATCTCAGAAAAAGTAAATTCCTTAACATCATCCTTATTCCAGACTGCGCCACTAACGCTTTTGTATTCGGAACGGACTACATCGGTTTTACAGGAAATTACCATAATACCAAACATGACAAGACAACTGAGATTACGCATTATTAGGCTTTCCTTTTCTATTGTTGTTCTTTCTTCTGCTATTATTACCGCTATTACTCTTGTTGTTACTATTGTTAGGATTAGCGTTGCTATTCTTGGAGCTGGCAGTGCGCTTACCTTTGTTTCTATTTCTGTTACGGCTGTTTTTACTACCCTTAGGCTTGTCAAAACGGGTAAGACTATCTTGGCCAACAACATTTTCGAACACAACTTTTTCCTCGATAATATTATCTACCGCATAAGCTTCAAGACTGGGCACTTTTTCCTTATTCTTATTTTTCTCTAAAATCTCATTAACCTGATCTTTAGAAAGTACGTGCCAGTTAGCAGGCTCATCTTTATAAGAAAACCATAGTTGTTCCTTAAAAATATCTGTTTTTTGACAAAAAGCTATACCTTTTTCCGTAGAAACCCTGGTTTCTTGAGATGGAAAATCCTTTAAGGCATCTAAATAGACATCTAATTCATAGTTTAAGCAACACTTAAGTTTTCCGCATTGCCCAGCTAATTTTTGAGGATTAAGCGACAGTTGTTGGTACCGAGCCGCAGAGGTGCTTACCGATCTAAAATCCGTAAGCCACGTAGAACAACAAAGTTCCCTGCCACAGGAACCGATACCGCCTAAACGCTGTGCCTCTTGCCTATAACCGATTTGACGCATTTCTATTCGAATGCCAAAGGCCTTGGCCATATCCTTGATTAGTTGTCTAAAGTCTACACGGTCCTCTGCTGTGTAATAGAATGTAGCCTTAGAACCATCACCTTGAAACTCCACATCTGAAATCTTCATTTGCAGCTGCAGAATAATAGCAATTTCGCGGGAGCGTTTTTTAATTTCATCTTCTCTGTCCCTACATTTTTGCCAAATATCAATATCCTTTTGAGAGGCTTTCCTGTAAACTTTTGGAAAATCTTCCTTTTTAAAATCTTCCTTTTTACGCTTCATCTGTACCCTTACCAGTTCTCCGGTTAAGGTAACCATACCAATATCATGACCTGAAGTTGCCTGTGTGGCAACGATATCGCCAATGGAAAGTGATAGATTTTCTGTGTTTTGGAAAAATTCCTTTCTACTATTCTTAAATCGGACCTCTACAAAATCAAATGGCTTTTCTCCGTTAGGAAGTGCCATATTTGAAAGCCAATCAAAAACTGTTAATTTATTGCAACCATCCGTACCGCAAGTGCCATTATTCTTGCATCCCTTAGGTTGTCCATCCTTACCGGTAGAACAACTGCTACACCCCATAATATATATATTGACTCCAAAAAACAAGTCGTTTTTTGGATTAAGGTTCGTAAAAAATTTAATCTTAATTGTAAAGATACTATTTTTTTGATGTGAAGTAAAAGGAAGATATCGGGTAGACCATAGTTTTATATAGTGAAAAAATAAAAACCAGCGTAAAACTTACACTGGTTTTCCTGCTATTCCCTTAAGCGTTTTTAAGTAGGCCGCACATGGCATAGGCCATCTTTTGAAATCTGAACGTAAAAAAGATGAACCTTACTAGCAGCGAGTAGCCAAATCTCTTCTTAGTTCCTCTTCGGGAAGACAGCAAAAAAAGTATGTATTGGGAAAAGTATATAGCACAAAACTACTTCTTAAACTTCAAAACCTCGGAACGGCCTTTCTTGAATATCTTATTGCTTACCGTTTTTCCTTTTCGCAGTGCCTTCTGCTCTTCAAAAGGTAGTTCATGCACTTTCTTACAATTATCTGAGCAACAATCGTTCATTTTCTCCGCACAGGCCTCACACTGTATAAATAGTAAATGGCAGGCTTCGTTGGCACAATTCACATGCTCATCACACGCTTGCCCGCACTGGTGGCAACTGGCTATAACATCTTCCGAAATTCGTTCTCCTCGACGGTGATCAAAGACAAAATTCTTTCCTTTGAACTTATTCACTAACCTCTGGTTTTCTGCCTGTTTGGCATATTCTATAATTCCACCTTCTAATTGATATACCTGCTTAAACCCTTTATGTTTGTAATACGCACTGGCTTTTTCGCATCGTATTCCTCCAGTACAGTACATAACCAATTTTTTGTCCTCTTTATGGTCTGCTAATTCCTTTTCTATAATGTCCAAAGAATCCCGAAACGTATCTACATCTGGTGTAATCGCATTTTTAAAGTGTCCTATTTCACTTTCGTAATGGTTACGCATATCCACTAAAACCGTATCAGGATCTTCTATGAGTGCATTGAACTCCATTGCATTTACGTGAACCCCTTTATTTGTTACATCAAAGGAAGTATCGTTAAGGCCATCGGCAACAATTTTATGCCGCACTTTTACCTTCAATTTTAAAAAAGACATATTGTCCTGTTCAATCGCAATGTTAAGTCGTACTCCTTTCAAAAAAGAAATACCATCCAAATGCGCTTTAAAGTCATCAAAATTATCGGCAGGAACAGATAATTGCGCATTTATGCCTTCATCTGCGACGTATATGCGGCCCAACACTTCTAGCGCATCCCAATGGATAAATAAATGATTTCTAAAAATGGAAGTATTTACTATGTGTGCGTACTGGTAGAAAGAGATTGTTAAACGCTCTTTGCCTGCTTCTTCTATCAAAGCAGCTCTTTCCTTCGCACTTAATGTATTGTACAGTTGCATGCTATACCAATTTTAAGTTAAAGAATTATGATTATTACAAAGGTACTACTAATTGAAATTAAATACCGATTCTTTGACTCACCATAAGCGATGAACTAAAAAGAGTCTCAGTTTCCCAAGACTCTTTATTGACTATTCCATTTTTTCCTCTTCATAGCAATATTTCCGCATACTTAAAAGGAGATAGCCACCTATTATCTGTTGCTAAAACAACAGAATCAACAATTTTAATCACTATTATACTTTTAAGATACTCATTTTATAAAATGGTTGCGTAGGATTGTCTATTTATTTCATTTTTACAACAAGCAGGTTGCTAAACAATAATGAAACACGTACAATTTAGTTATTAAAGCTATGCATAGCGGTATACCAAATTGAGTGCTTAAGGATTTCCATTTCTGAGCCACTATGATTAAGGGGCATCTTTATAATTGTAACAAATTTGACCTCACAACAATCATTTAAAAAAAAGAAATGCTAATTTAGCATTCCATAAAAAATTTACGCAATTAAGGCTTATCAATTGGAATAAACATCAAAATTTATGCGCCTGGATGGAGAATTCAATAAAGCCCCAGCCCTTTTATAACAATTGGGTTTCAAAATATTAAAAAATACACACTATGAGTTCCGAGAAAGAAGCAAAATTAAAAGCCCTAAAACTAACCCTTGATAAAATGGACAAAACCTATGGAAAGGGTGCTGTCATGAAAATGGGAGATAGTGTTGTTGCAGATGTAGAGGTGATTCCTTCTGGTTCTTTGGGACTTGACATTGCTTTGGGCGTAGGTGGTTACCCTCGTGGAAGAGTAGTAGAAATCTACGGTCCAGAATCATCGGGTAAGACAACTTTAACTTTACACGCAATTGCAGAAGCTCAGAAAAACGGCGGTATTGCAGCATTTATTGATGCGGAACATGCTTTTGACCGTTTTTATGCCGAAAAATTAGGGGTTGATATCGATAACCTTATCATATCTCAACCTGATAACGGAGAACAGGGACTGGAAATTGCAGACAACCTAATCCGTTCAGGAGCTATAGATATTGTTGTAATTGATTCCGTTGCTGCATTAACACCAAAAAGTGAAATTGAAGGTGAAATGGGTGATTCTAAAATGGGATTACACGCACGATTAATGTCACAAGCCTTAAGAAAACTTACGGGTTCTATAAGTAAGACTGGTTGTACTGTTATTTTCATTAACCAGTTACGGGAAAAAATTGGTGTTATGTTCGGTAACCCGGAAACGACCACCGGTGGTAACGCGCTTAAATTTTATGCTTCTGTAAGGTTAGATATAAGAAGATCTACACAGATAAAAGATACGGATGGTAACGTACAAGGCAATAAAACGCGAGTTAAGGTTGTGAAAAATAAAGTAGCTCCACCTTTTCGTACCACAGAATTTGATATCATGTATGGTGTAGGAATATCTAAAGTAGGTGAAATTGTTGACCTTGGGGTCGAATATGAAATCGTTAAAAAGGCTGGTTCTTGGTTTAGCTATGGCGACACCAAACTTGGCCAAGGTAGAGATGCAGTAAAATCGCTGCTACTTGACAACCCAGAGCTTTTTGAAGAGCTAGATGGTAAAATACGTGAAGCTATAAAAGCTATAAACTCTTAAAGAAAACCTATTATTTATTGATTTTTTAATCTTTTACGCAACCCTTGCGGTCTATTTTCATCTTAAAACTAAAAAGAAAGTGCTATGATGAGGAAAAAATTAATATTCCTGCTGTTTTGTACAGGGGTATTTCTAGGGGGTTGCTCTCTAGATGATGATGGCCCAAATTTTCATTTTACCGCCCTTAGGATTAATACGGCAAACCTACCACAGTCCTTTGAACTGAATGAAACCTATGAGGTTATAGTAGATTATACATTACCCAACAACTGCGCTCTTTTTGATGGATTTGAAGTAACTCAAGAAGACATCACCATAAGAAACGTGGTTGCTATTGGTTATGTAAGGACAGATCAACAAGGCTGTACGGAAGAAACTATTGAAGCACAAGCTTCATTCAATTTCACCGTTATTCATGATCAGCCTTACACCTTTAAATTTTATCAAGGGGAAGATAGTGAGGGTGAGAATGAATATTTAGAGGTAATTGTACCTGTAAACTAAAACCCAAAAAACCAACCATTTTAAGTGAGTCAAGAAGAACTCATACTACATTGTAGAAAAGGTGACCGCAGGGCACAGGAACAACTGTACCGTACCTATTCTGGTGTGCTCTATGGGGTTTGCGTTAAATATTCTAAAAATAAAACAGAAGCTGAGGACAGTTTACACGATAGTTTTATGACCATTTATGAAAAAATAGGCCAGTTTTCTTCTAAAGGGTCTTTTGAAGGTTGGATGAAACGTATAACCGTAAATACGGTACTACAAAAATATAGAAAAGAAGAGCATTTAAGTGTTGTAAACGAAAACACGGAAGAAGAGGTAACGATAGATACGCAAGACAACGATATTTCTTTACAGACCCTTTTGGGATATATTAAAGAACTTCCGAACAAGTACAGAACCACGTTTAACCTTTATGTATTGGATGGCCATACACACAAGGAAATTGGTGAGTTATTAGGAACAACGGCAGGGACGTCGAAGTCCAATCTTGCACGTGCACGAATACTTTTAAAAGAAAAAATAGAAACGAAGATTCTCCAGACTATTATTGGCATAGCCGTTTTGGTTGGAAATTGTTTTTGATTCCTAGGAATCACAATAAAAAATAAGTCTTATAAAGATGAATAAAAAGAAATTAGACGAACTTTTCCGAGATACCCTCTCGGATTTCAAGGAATCCCCCGACGATAGCGTTTGGGCATCTATTGAAGCTTCGCTGGACAAAAGGAAAAAGAAACGAGTACTGCCGTTATGGTGGTCTCTTGGTGGTATTGCCGCAGCATTGTTGGTGGGATTCCTTGTTTTTAATCCCTTTAATAAAAACAACTCAGTAGAGCAGATTATAACAAACACAGAGCAGAACACAGACACTATCACAAATCCAAGTGATGCTTATAAAGTTTTAGAAATAGACCAAAATAACGAAGACGCCATTGAAGTGGCCACACATAATAAAACCAAATCTATTTTAGAAGAAACCGAAGTACAGGTGGTAACTACGGACGATACTCAAAATAATTCTTCTGAAAATGCGCAAGATGCAAACCAGCAAAAAAAGGACGTAACAGGTAGCGATTGGTCTAAAGAAAAAGAGGCTATTGTACAAACACAAAACACAAGGGACCAAAATAGTAACAAACTAAAAAACAAAGCATATCAGGATATCAATAAACTGAAACCCGATAGCGCTATTGCTGAATCACAAGAATCCCTTCAACAAACAACTAAGGAAACAAATGCTGTTCAAAATTCGGATGCGGCAGAAAAAATAGTAAGCGACAATAACGCAACAGCGATAGCTGCCAACAATACAGAAACAGCCGAAAAAACAACAACTACAAACGGTTTAATTGACTTGAATGCGGTAGAAAAATCAGGTGCTACTAGCAAAGAATCCCAAGTAGCAACAAATCAAGCGGTACTTAAGAAAGACAGTCTAAATTCGGCTAATAAAAAATCTATTTTCGACGAAATAGAAATGAAAGAAGAAGCTGTTGCAAAAGCATCTACCAAAAAATGGTCTGCCGGACCCAGTGTAGCTCCTGTTTACTTTAATGCTATAGGAGAAGGTTCCTCCGTGCACTCCATCTTTGTGCCAAATTCTAAATCGGGAAACATCAATATGAGTTATGGGCTATCCGTAGGATACGAAATAAGTCCAAAACTTACTGTTCGCTCAGGAATTCATAAGGTAGACTACGGTTACGACACTAATGATATCGCCTTTTCATCCTCTCCTATAGCCTCTACAAACGGGCAGATAGATAACATAAACTATCGGGTAACCTCTAAAAATTTAGTTGTCTCCAGCAAACCAGGCGGAAGCGCTCTTGCACAAGCTCCCACTAATTCATTAGACGTTTCTGCTCAAAATGTAGAAAGAGAAGGTGTCATGACACAGCAAATGGGTTATTTAGAAATTCCGGTAGAATTAAATTACGCTCTTATAGACAAGAAGTTTGGGCTAAATGTTATCGGTGGAGTAAGTTCCTTGTTTTTGGTAGACAACTCCGTAGCGCTGACTTCTGGTGACCTTACTACGGAAATGGGCAATGCAAATAACCTAAACGACCTTAATTTTAGCGCAAATTTTGGGCTTGGTGTTAACTATAAGTTTTCACAGAATATTCAATTGAATATTGAACCTGTATTCAAATATCAGCTTAATACCTTCTCGGAAACAGATGGTACGTTTAACCCTTATGCCTTGGGTCTTTATAGCGGACTTAGCTTTAAGTTTTAATACTAGGGTTTAAATCGGATAGAATTACGTCTCTTACTTCTTCCCGTAAGGTAGATGTATCGTCTTGAGCCAGAATACCTGTTTCAAAAAACTCATGGACTTTGACGCGACTAATTCCCGGTCCTCCACTAAAGAATGTAAAAGAGAATCTTTTTTTGTTGTCGTAAAATGTTATAGGTACTACCGCTATGTTATGACTAATTGCCATTCTAAAAGCGCCATCCTTAAATTTATCCAGTAAAACATGTTCTTCTGGCACACCTCCTTCCGGAAAAATACAGATACTTAGCCCTTGATTGAGTCTTTTTTGTGCCCTACGATAAACCGCAGTTCTACTTCGGGTATCTTCCCTATCTACCAAAATACAGACTCGTTTATAGAAGAAACCAAATAAGGGTATCTTAACCAATTCCTTTTTACCTACGAATACAAAAGGATTTTTACTCACATATAGCATCAGCATAATATCCAGCATACTGGTATGATTGGCGACCAACATGTAGCTCTCCCCTTTAACCAAACGTTGCTCATATACCACTTTTGGTGGACAGCCCATACCATACAGAATAGGTTTGGCCCATATATTGCGTGCCATCCAAAAAAATTGAGGGTACCACGCCTCCTTAGAAGCAAACAACAGCAGAAATGGAAAAAAAAGGAGTATAGGTAACGCCACCATAATATAAAACCAAACACGGTACAATACATGGCCAATACGCCTAATCATTTTGAGCATGAATCAAAAATAGGTATTTCGGCTCTTATTTTTTGATTTGTTTTA
>CAZMUV010000077.1:0-16481 GCA_964569345.1 uncultured Maribacter sp.
GTAAAAAGTAGGGTTCAAGGAAGTACAGCATCTGTTTATTTTAATAGTCAATACTGCGCTTTCAGAAAAAAATACGCTATCGCATTTATTACTATTCACAAAATACAAGGTTTAATAGTTTATAGCTATTAGTAAACAAAATGCTAGTTCAGTGCGTAGGTATTTTTCACCTTACCGATTACTTGTTGTGCTATTAAATAAACGAATAGGTGTGGATTTAAAAACAGTAGACCATTGAAACTAATTGAGGGTATTAATTCTATTTCAATGCAGTAATTTTCCCATCATAACTTATTCTACTGCGTCTGCTACTTATTACAGAAACAGTGCTAAATGCGCCAGTAGCAGTAATAATTACTTGTAAAGTCTCACTATTACCTTTTACATTCATTTTTATTACTGCCTTTCTTTTTTTGTCATTGTAGGTTACTTCATAATCTTCCATAGCCGCATTAAATTCTATACCGCTTGAGGATCCAAAACCAGCGGATTGTGCCACACCAACATAAGGTAAGTAAGCCTCTGAGTTTCCAGCATCTACTTTTAGAAAGTAATTATTCCTTTGTATATTTTTACGTAAGCCTTTTGCTGTTGACATATTCTCCGCTTCAAAGTTAAAAGATTCAGATGCTACAAGCGATTTCAATGCCGTATACTCCTCTTCCGCTTTAGCCAATTTAGCTTCTTTTTTTTCATTTTTGGTTTGTGCAAGGCCATTTAGCGATACACCTAAAACCAAAAATACCAGTACTATTTTTTTTATTCTCATAACACTAAAATTTAATAGATGAAGAAATTTAAAACAAGCCATTCATTTCACTAAATTATAAAATTGTTAAGAGATAAGCTAGTTTAGATAAAAGAAGGCTTTCACTATGATTCCGTTGAAAATCCTTGGTTGTAATATTAATCAAGATTACAATAGGGTTCAAATTCAATAAAAGGATATACCTGAATTTTACATGGGATTCAGTTGCTTACTTTTTGCGTACGTATCGTTGGTAACCATAGAGGAGGTAGTAGGTTACTTTGATTAAGAATATTTTGATTTATGAAAAAACCAACGCGTCTTGTAATTTGAAACCCTACTAAGGATTTGCTAGCCGTAGCTTTCCCTGTTGTTGCCTGTTTTTAAAGGCTTTGGATTATACAAAAATTAGGTGAAAAAACATTAAATATCAATGCTCATACCCTCGCGGGCAAGCAAGCAGTTCTTAAAACGAGCTTGGCATTGTTTTTCTATAGCTCTTAGAAATTCGTCGTCATGATCGGGGTCATGATGGGTCATTACTAGTTGTTTCACTCCTGCACGCTCTGCAACCTCAATCGCTTGATTAAAACTACTATGCCCCCATCCTTTATGGGTTAATAGCTCCTCGTCCGTATATTGCGCCTCGTGAATTAAAAGATCTGCATCTTTGGCAAAGGCAACGATATCTTCATTAATGGTATCACCGTGCTCTAAATCGGTACAAACCACAATAATGCAACCTTCTGTTTCTATACGATAGCCAAATGACCCGCCAGGATGATTTTGTTTGATGGTTTTTAAAACGGCACCCTTCTCTTCAAAAACGCTCGTTTCTTTGAAGTCAAAGTTAAATTTAGCTCCCATATTTTCGAGTTGTACGGGGAAATATTCTTCCAGCATTAGATTCTTGAAGATTTCTCGAAGATCGGTAAATTTACCACCCTCACCCAAAGCACCAATATTAATAGTTCGATTTGGGTTATAGGCAGGATCAAAAAACGGTAGGCCTTGTATATGATCCCAGTGAAAATGGCTAAAGGTGATGGCAATATCATTTTGCTCCGGAAAATTTTCCTTAATATGTTTCCCTAAGGCTCGGATACCAGTTCCCGCATCCAGAATAGCAATTCTATGGGTGCTATGTCTATAAAAAGAGATACAAGTGGTATTACCACCAAACTCCATATAATTAGGGTCACAAATAGGAATTGAGCCCCTAGTGCCATAAAAAGTAACTGTTATGTGTGCCATTTGTAATGGTGATATCTTTGAAAACTGAAATTTACAGCATAAAAATAGAAGAAAAAGCATTAGCTACAAGTCAGAAGCGCCCCCTCCTAACCTTAAAATTCTTATTTTTAGTTGGTTTAATTTCAAAATATGAAATTATGACCTTACTATTCAAGTTAAAAATGATAACTAATTTCTTAGGTACACTATGGTAAAACTACTGCTGCTGCTATTTATATTTTCACCCCTAACCTTACTTGGGCAAGATTTAAAATGCTGTGAATCAACAGAAGAGGTTGAATCCTATTTAAGAGGCATATGGAAGGTGAAAAATAAAAACGCAAACACGCGATATGAATACTCTTTTGAAGACGGACAAGGCCAATGGACTCAAATGGAGTCGGCCGAAAATAAAGAGGACCATTTCTTAGCAGAGGACCAGCTCTTCGTTTATACGATAACATCTGCTCAGGGGTTTAAATTAAAGATGAATCATTCGTATGGTAACTGGATTGGAGAATTTAAATTTTTGAATTCTAGAAAAATGTTATTGGTAAGTAATGGGAAAGAAACTAAATTCATTAAAAAAAAATGAAATAAACAAGGAGAGAAAAGGTATTTTTAAGATGGAATAGCACCATGTTAGCAGTATTTTTTTTCTATATCTGAGTGGGGTATTTACTATAGTTGGAACTTCTTTTAGTTTTAACAGAACCTTGGAGCTTTTTAAAATGCTATTTACGGATAGTCAAATAGGAAATATAAACGGATAACTTGAGAAGAATTATTTGGAAAGGTTTAAAACAAAACCCCTCACGAGGAGGGGTTTGCTAATGTAATTTTCTACCTATAAAAATAGTTTTAAAGGTTAGATTGCCCCAATTAGGGACAACAAAGTTCCAACTGCAACTACAGCCAAAAAGGCATGCATTGCAATTACAAGTACAGATAGATAAGAATCTACCCCAGATTTAAATGATAAATGGTTCATAACATTACCTACTTTAAAGTTATATGACTCAATTTATAAATTGTAGTCGCTATTAAAATAATAATGTTGTAAACTCTTACATATTTGATGTTTAGTGTAGAAAATTTGTGGTTAGAGTTTTTGAAAAAACGTATTTTATCCTTGAAATCAATCCTTATGTCGGATTTTTTCAACACTCTAACGTTTATTATTTAGAAGTAATGACAACCAAGAATAAAGTTGGCCTACACGTGATTAAACGACTTTGATTATAATACGGTTTCTTTGAGACAAAATCATTTAAAGTATTCCAATGATATCTAATAGAAATGCCAACGGAATTGCTATTAAAATAACAACTAGGCATGCGACCATAATTCTTAAAAAACCATTTAATATTTTTACTCCTGCTGTAAGTTCGTGTTCCATCATCATATCGTGTTTCTTGTGTCAATGTATATAATATTGTATAAAGCAATGTCAAAAGGGTAAATAAATCGATTAAAAACCAAAAACACCCTCTTAAGGAGAAACTTGTGTTCATTTTGTCGATGCACATCATAGACGAACGAACACTCTTAAAGTAGGAAATTAAGTTATGATTTTCAAATTTTCGAATGGAAATTTAACCTACTACGCTAATTTTAAAGTAATTGAACGTTTTTTTAGCTATGTTTTAAATGAAATTTGTGTTTTGTCTAGCTGTCGCAAATTAAGAGGCTACTGATGATTTTACTGAAGTAGCGTATTTAAGATTGCAGCGTATTGATTCCAAATAAAGCTCGAACCCCATCACGGGCAGGTGTGCACTTTAGCGTGTAGTTACATCTTACTATAACAACTTAGATATACCTTCCATAATTTTGGTGCTTGCACCTTTATTTCCGGTAATATACGTGGCGTTTATTCTTCCTACTTTATTTCGCTTCTCCTTGTTTGCTGTTAACTCGTTTAGATGCTTGGTTAATTCCACTGTCGTACAAATAGAAATAATGCCACCAAGAGATATTAATGCTTCTGCTTCCCTAAAGCCTTTATATTTTGGGCCTATGATAACTGGTATGCCAAAAACTGCAGGTTCTGCCGTATTGTGTAATCCTGTGGCAAAACCGCCCCCTACATAAGCTATAGTAGCGTAACTGTAAAGTTTCGTTAATATGCCAATCGTGTCGATAATCAGAACATTTATATTTTCTAGATTTTGGCTTTCAATTTCAGAATATAGCAAGGTCGGTTTGTCTATAGATTTTTTGAGTTCGTGACTATGTTCTTTTTTGATGTTATGGGGAGCAATGACAAATTTTATATCAGAGGAACTACGATTGATGTAATCAACAAGGAGTTTTTCATCTTCTGGCCATGTGCTTCCAGCAATTAGGCAATTCTCAGTAGTATTAAAAGCATCCATGAAATCTAAGCTATTGTCTGAATCTAAAATTTTAGAGACCCTATCAATTCTGGTATCACCGCTGACAGTGCATTTGGCAAGTCCAATCGAATTTAGAAGGGATTTAGAATTCTCGTCCTGTACGTAGAAATGGTCAAATGTTTTTAAGGCATTACGCATAAATGCTCCGTAGGGCTTAAAATAAATTTGTTCCTTTTTAAATAAAGCGGATATCAAAAGTGTCGGGATACTTCTATTGTCTAGTGCTGCTAAATAGTTGGGCCATATTTCATATTTAATAAAAATCGCCAGTTTAGGGTGGGTTACATCTAAAAATTCGGTTACCTTTTTCTTGGTGTCCATGGGTAAATAGATGGTGACATGTGCCGCAGAAGTATGCTGTTTAATTTCGTAGCCCGAAGGAGAAAAGAACGTCAACACTATTTTATAAGAAGGATAATTCGTTTTTAATTTTTCCAAAATGGGGAGCCCCTGCTCGTATTCGCCCAAAGAAGCGGCATGGACCCAAATAACGTTATCATTACCCGAAATATGTTTTTTTAACGTTGGTATGCTGAGCTTCCTGCCCTTTACAAAGAGAGAAAGTTTGGTATTCGCTTTCGCTATCAGTTGTAAGATAGACCAAGAAGCGGAAACAATGAGGTTATAGATAAGGTACAAATCAGTTATTTGTAGCTAAATTACATTTCTTTGAATAAAATTAGTGTCGGGCGTTTCGTATTTTTGTATTAAAGGAGTTAATATCACAAAATGAAAAAAATACAAATGGTAGACCTTGGTGGTCAATACCAAGAAATAAAGGAGCAAGTAAACGATTCTATTGCACATATTTTAGAAACTTCAGCTTTTATAAATGGCCCTGAAGTTCACGCGTTTCAAAAAGAGTTAGAGGCATATTTAGGTGTTAAACATGTGATTCCCTGTGCTAATGGCACCGATGCTTTGCAGATTGCCATGATGGGTCTCGGGCTTAAGCCTGGTGATGAGGTCATAACGGCCGATTTTACCTTTGCTGCTACCGTTGAGGTTATTGCGCTCTTGCAATTGACCCCAGTTTTGGTAGATGTAGATGTCAATACTTTTAACATTGATATAGCCGCAATAGAACGAGCCATTACGCCAAAAACCAAAGCTATAGTGCCGGTTCATTTATTTGGGCAATGTGCAGATATGGACGCTATTCTAGCACTGGCCAAAAAGCATAATCTATATGTTATAGAGGATAATGCCCAAGCCATTGGAGCGAAACATTTGTCCAAATCTGGACAAAAATGCATGGCAGGAACCATGGGAGATGTTGGAGCAACCTCATTTTTCCCATCTAAAAATCTGGGATGCTACGGGGATGGCGGAGCTATTTTTACCAATGATGATGCTTTAGCACATAAGCTCAGAGGGATTGTAAACCACGGAATGTACGAACGTTACCATCACGACGTGGTAGGAGTCAATTCCAGGTTAGATTCCATACAGGCTGCGGTCTTGCGGGCTAAACTACCAAAACTAGATGGCTACTGCGATGCTAGAAGGGCTGCAGCAAGAAAGTATTCGGCTGCATTTAAAAACAGCCCTAATATTATCGTTCCCAAAACCGTAAATGGTTGCGAAGGAATTTGTGATACTTGTGATTGTCACGTGTTCCATCAATACACATTACGCATTACGAATGGTAAAAGGGATGCCTTGGTAAAATACCTAAATGATAATGGAATCCCTTGCGGTGTGTATTATCCTATTCCATTACACAAGCAAAAGGCTTACTTGGACGATCGTTACAAGGAAGTGAATTTTCCGGTTACCAATAAGTTAGTTATAGAAGTGATATCCTTGCCAATGCATACGGAGTTAGATGATGAACAAATCAACCATATAACGGCCATGATCATCGAATTTATGAACGCCTAATGCATAGATAGCAGTAGATTTGAAGAAACGCAACCAAAATACGAATACATGAAAAAAATTCTCGTTACCGGAGGTCTTGGTTTTATCGGTTCACATACTGTAGTAGAATTACAACAGAAGGGTTTTGAAGTGGTTATTATTGATGACTGTTCCAATTCAGATGAAAAAGTGCTTAATGGTATTGAAGCGATTACCGGGAAAAGACCTGTTTTTGAAAAACTAGATTTAAAGGAACGGGATAAGGTAGAAGATTTTTTTGAAAGGAATGCGGATGTGGCTGGGGTTATACATTTTGCTGCGTCGAAAGCAGTTGGGGAAAGTGTAGAGAAACCCTTGTTATATTACGAGAATAATATAGGTACTTTGGTATATGTCTTAAAGGAGTTGTGTAAAAAGAATAAAGCAAGTTTTATATTTAGCTCTTCTTGCACGGTTTACGGTCAAGCCGACAAAATGCCAATTACAGAAGATGCTCCTGTAAAAATAGCCGAATCGCCCTATGGCAATACCAAACAGATGGGTGAGGAAATTATTTCGGATACGTGTAAAGTAACACCAACATTGAATGCGATTGCCTTACGTTATTTTAACCCCATGGGTTCACATCCTAGTGGTGAAATTGGAGAGCTTCCTGTAGGTGTACCACAAAATTTAGTGCCTTTTATTACGCAAACAGGTATTGGTCTTAGAGACGAGCTTTCTGTGTTTGGAGATGATTATCCTACGCCAGACGGCACGTGTATTAGAGATTATATTTATGTGGTAGATTTAGCGAAAGCACACGTAGTTGCATTGGAAAGACTTTTAGAAGGAAAGAATACAGAAAATTATGAGGTGTTTAATGTAGGTACGGGAACAGGTAGTTCTGTTTTGGAAGCGATACAGAGTTTTGAAAAAGTATCTGGAAGAAAACTAAACTATAAAATAGTAGCAAGGCGACCTGGAGATATTACTTCGGCCTATGCGGATACTACTAAGGCCAATACGGTTTTAGGATGGAAGTCGGAATATACCTTAGACGAGGCTATGAAATCCGCATGGATTTGGGAGCAGAAGATTAGGGATTAGATAAAGAATAATTTAATAGAGAAAGAGGAGGAAATAGCGTATATTTCTTCCTCTTTTTAGTTGTAACCGATAAGCCATTACGTGGTCTTAGCGATGCATGATAAAAAAGAACAATTTAAATGTAGAAGGCTACCGTTCAGATTAGGTTTTGCATTGTGAGCCTTTTAAAATGGAATAATAATCAACAGAAAATAAATAAACTCAGATGAAAGCTAGAATTACTTTTTTTATAGTTGCGATTAGCGCTATGCAAGCCTTTGCTCAGGATATGTATTTGCAATGTGGTGAAATCTTTGATTCCGAAAGTGGAAAATTTTTAACCGAACGTACGATTGTGGTGTCGGGAAATAAAATAAAAAGTATTGAAAAGGGATTTGTTTCGGGGACAGATACGGACAACATCGTAGACCTGCAATCAAAAACCGTGCTGCCGGGGTTTATAGATATGCACGTGCATATAGAGGGTGAATCGAGTCCATCCCAATATTTAGATCGCTTTACGAAGAACGATGTAGATGTTGCCTTTCAGTCAACAGTATATGCCAAACGTACCCTCATGGCAGGTTTTACAACGGTACGTGACCTCGGTGGGTCTGGGGTAAATATTGCATTAGGAAAAGCCATTGGGAAAGGTATCGTTGCAGGACCTCGAATATTTACCGCCGGAAAGGCCATTGCCACTACGGGAGGCCACGCAGACCCTACCAATGGAGTAAGAAAAGAACTGATGCATGATCCAGGCCCAAAAGAAGGCGTTGTGAATTCGCCCGAAGACGCTAGGAAAGCAGTGCGTCAGCGCTATAAAAACGGTGCGGACGTAATTAAGATAACGGCTACGGGTGGGGTTATGAGCGTTGCAAAAAATGGTCAAAACCCTCAGTTTACCACAGCCGAATTAAAGGCTATTGTAGAAACGGCAAAGGACTATGGAATGCTTACTGCAGCTCATGCGCATGGCGATGAAGGTATGCGAAGAGCTATTGTAGCCGGCATACAAACTATAGAGCATGGAACATTAATGGAGGAGTCTACCATGGAATTGATGATACAATACAATACCTATTTAGTTCCTACTATTTCTGCTGGTAAGGCAGCAGCAGCAATGGCAGATATTCCTAATTTTCTACCGGCTGTAGTGGCTAAAAAGGCAAAAGAAATAGGCCCTATAAGCGAAAAAAATTTTAAAAGAGCTTACGAAAAAGGCGTGCCAATAGCCTTTGGAACGGATGCAGGAGTTTCACTACATGGAGATAATGGTAAGGAGTTTACGTATATGCACGAAGCGGGCATGCCTGTCGTGGCAGCACTACAATCGGCAATGACTACGCCTGCTAAATTATTAAGTATGGACAATGAGCTTGGAATCTTAAAGGCTGGTTATTTGGCTGATATCGTAGCAGTAGATGAGAATCCTGTAAATAATGTGAGGACCTTGGAATCTGTAAGTTTTGTGATGAAAGACGGAAAGGTGTACAAAAAATAGAAACGGGAACCTAAACGGTATGGTATGGATAACCTTATTTTTTCGGACAGTGAAAGTGTAATGAAATATACGCAGAACCAAGGGCTGTATAATGCTTTGGTGGCTCAAGTCAATAGAGATTTTACTCGTGTTAATCTCGAGCTTGCTTTGGGTCAAAATCCACAGCCAAAACAACTGCAAACAGTAATTAGGGAGAAAATATACCTGTTGTTAATGGAGCGTTTTTCGGAGTATTTGAATGTGATGTATGCGGTGGATATTCCAGAACGAGCCTTTAAAGATTTAAAAATAACAGATACGGTAGATGTTGCGGACCAAGTCACCTTTCTTATCCTGAAGCGAGAATTACAAAAAGTAGAACTAAAGGAAAAATATAAGTCTAAGGATTAAAAAAAGAAACGGATGAAGGGAATTAGCGCATTGGCATAAATGCTATCGTTCTGATCAAAAAGGACATTGTATCTAAGTCCTATTGTAGCATTTCTTGTCGTATATCCCAGTCCAAAAAATAAGGCTGGTGACCAATAATTATCTTCTAGGTTGCTACCACCTAAATTAAAAGTCCGGTTGACACGCAATTGCTCCAGTTCCGTGGATATTTGTATTTGTGGGATGGGATTATAAAGTGATAATAAACTGCCTCCATAGGCTAAAAATTTATCCTCGTTAAATTTTGCATAATTTAGATTTAACCCTATACCAGCTGCAAATGTATCGCTTACAGGGTAAATAGCACTTGGAGATATTGCTGCATTAAATCCACCGTTGGTAAACCCTAGTCCAATTCCACCGCCATAGTGTACTTGACTCCAAAAACTCCCTTGACCAGAAGTGTACTGGGCTTGGGAATAACAGAAACATAGGAGGCTTAGGAGAAAGAAAAAAAGATTTTTAAGATGATTCTGAGTGTTTTTACGAGAAACTTTCATTTTTATTAATATTAGATAAGAACTTTCCTTTAAATATTGTAAATGTTGTATTTTTGGTAAAATTTATTCTAAAGATACAGAAAGTAATTCATGGATAAATATTCCTTTTTAAATGCAGCGCATACAGCTTTTTTTTCAGAGCTATATGATAAGTATCTAGTGAATCCCGATAGTGTTGAGCCCAGTTGGAGAGCCTTTTTTCAAGGTTTTGATTTTGGTATGGAAAGCGCTGGGGGCGAATTAGACGTACCTGATGAACGCGTAACTTCAATGGTAAATGGGAATCAGGTAGAAATGCCGGAGTCCCTTCAAAAAGAATTTCAGGTGATACGTCTAATAGATGGGTACCGAAGTAGGGGCCATTTGTTTACAGAAACAAATCCCGTACGGGATAGAAGACAATATGTTCCTAGTCTAGAAATAGAGAATTTTGGTCTTACGCAGGCAGATTTAGAAACAGTATTCAACGCTGGGGACATTATAGGCATAGGTCCAAGTTCGCTTCAACACATCATTACGCACCTTACGAGTATCTATTGCGATGCGATTGGGGTGGAGTATATGTATATTAGAAAGCCGGAACGCGTTAAATGGATACAGGATTGGATCAATGTAAATGACAATCATCCTAATTTTAGTGCAGATAGAAAGAAGCATATTCTTAAAAAATTAAATCAAGCTGTTTCCTTTGAAGGGTTTTTGCATACAAAATACGTAGGTCAGAAGCGTTTTTCATTAGAAGGGAACGAATCTTTAATACCTGGATTGGACGCCATTGTTGAGCGCGCAGCCGAAATGGGGGTAAAGCAGTTTGTCATGGGTATGGCCCATAGGGGTCGATTGAATGTGCTTACCAATGTTTTTGGGAAGTCTGCAAAGGATATTTTCAGCGAATTCGATGGTAAGGACTACGAGCAGGAGATTTTTGACGGAGATGTGAAGTATCACTTAGGCTGGACATCGGACCGTATGTCGGATAACGGCAACAAGATAAAAATGAACATAGCACCCAACCCTTCACACTTGGAGACCGTCGGTGCCGTAGTCGAAGGTATTGCAAGGGCAAAGCAGGATGCTCATTTTCACGAAGATTTCTCAAAGGTTTTGCCGATAGTAGTACATGGAGATGCAGCCATCGCGGGCCAGGGTATAGTGTATGAAGTAGTTCAAATGGCTAATTTAGATGGTTACAAGACCGGAGGCACCATACATATTGTAGTAAATAATCAAATAGGTTTTACCACCAACTATTTAGATGCAAGAACATCTACCTATTGTACAGATGTAGCAAAGGTAACTTTGAGTCCGGTATTACATGTAAATTCAGATGATGCAGAGGCGGTGGTTCATGCTTCACTTTTTGCTTTGGAGTATCGAATGCGATTTGAGCGGGATGTATTTATAGATTTGTTGGGTTACAGAAAATACGGGCACAATGAAGGGGATGAACCTAGATTTACACAGCCTAAATTGTATAAGGCAATTGCGAAGCATAAAAATCCAAGAGATATCTACGCAGAACGATTGATTGCGGAAGGTATTATAAATGAGGGCCATGTAGCAGAATTGGAACGGCAATACAAAGATGCTTTAGAAGAAAAATTAGAAGATTCTCGAAAAGAAGATAAAACCGAGATTACCCCATTTATGGCAGACGAGTGGAAAGGTTTTTCCAATGTACGCGAGTGGGAGATGATGGAAAAAGTGGATACCACTTACGATATGGATAAGCTTACAGCTATCGCAAAAGTGATGACAAAGCTTCCAGAGGGAAAAAAATTCCTTCGTAAAGTGGAGAAGTTGGTCAACGACCGAAGAAAAATGTTCTTCGAGACCGATACCTTGGATTGGGCCATGGGCGAACTTTTAGCTTACGGTACTTTACTGGAAGAAGGATATGGCGTTAGAATGTCTGGGCAAGATGTGGAAAGAGGTACTTTTTCACACCGTCATGCAGTAATGAAGGTAGAAGAAAGTGAAGAAGAAGTATTGTTGTTGAACCATGTTTCCGAAAATCAAGGAAAATTTCAGATTTATAATTCACTATTGTCCGAGTACGCAGTTGTAGGTTTTGATTACGGATACGCAATGGCAAGTCCGAATACCTTAACGATATGGGAAGCACAGTTTGGGGATTTCAGCAATGGAGCCCAAATTATGATTGATCAGTATATTTCTGCAGCCGAAGACAAATGGAAGTTGCAGAACGGACTGGTTATGTTATTGCCACACGGTTATGAAGGTCAGGGAGCGGAGCATTCCTCTGCAAGGATGGAGCGTTATTTACAGCTATGCGCAAGGGATAATATGTATATTGCAGATGTTACAACACCCGCACAGATGTTCCATATTCTAAGAAGGCAGATGAAGGTTAATTTTAGAAAACCACTCATTATTTTTACACCTAAAAGCTTGCTAAGACATCCAAAAGCGGTGTCTACGGTAGACGATTTTGCAAATGGAAGCTTCCAAGAAGTATTAGACGATACTTCTGCCGATGTAAAAAAGGTGAAAAGCTTGGTATTCTGTACCGGAAAATTCTACTATGATTTACTAGCGCAGCGTGAGAGCTTAGAACGAGATGACGTCGCTTTGGTGCGTGTAGAGCAATTGTTCCCAGTGCCGGAGAACCAAATGTTAGCGGCGATGAAGAAATATAAAAATGCAGATGACCTTGTTTGGGCTCAGGAAGAACCAAGAAATATGGGACCTTGGAGTCACATGTTAATGCACTTTAGCGAAGCACGAAAATTTAGGATAGCATCCAGGAGGTTCTATGCGGCACCTGCGGCTGGTAGCTCTGTGCGTTCTAAAGCACGTCATCAGCAAGTAATAGATTTTGTCTTTGATAAGTCCAAGGATAATATGACCAGAAAAAAAAGTAAGAAGTAAAATATCAAACGATAGAAAGAATGATTCTAGAAATGAAAGTCCCCTCACCGGGAGAATCCATTACAGAGGTAGAGATTGCGGAATGGTTAGTTGAAGATGGTGATTATGTAGAAAAGGACCAGGCTATAGCTGAAGTAGATTCGGATAAGGCAACCTTGGAATTACCCGCAGAGGCTGCAGGTATCGTTACTTTAAAAGCTGAAGTTGGGGATGCTGTAGCAGTAGGTGCTGTTGTATGTTTGATAGATACAAGTGCTGCAAAGCCAGAAGGTAGCTCTGATACTAAAACAGAGGCTCCTAAAAAGGAGGCAGCTGCAGCTAAAGAAACAAAGGAGGTAAAAGCACCTGAAGTTAAAACATCCTATGCCACAGGAAGCGCTTCCCCAGCTGCAAAGAAAATATTAGAAGAAAAAGGCGTTTCGGCGTCTGCTGTAAAAGGAACGGGAAGAGATGGTCGTATTACAAAAGATGACGCTGTAAAGGCAAACCCTTCTATGGGGTCTCCCGTAACAGGCGGTAATCGTGGTGAGAGCAGAACAAAGCTTTCTATGCTACGGAGAAAAGTGGCAGAACGTTTGGTGATGGTTAAGAATGAAACGGCGATGCTTACCACGTTTAACGAGGTAGACATGTCGCCAATTTTTGCCCTTAGAAGCGAGTACAAAGAAACATTTAAAGAAAAACATAGTGTTGGTTTAGGATTTATGTCCTTTTTTACATTGGCAGTTGTGAGAGCTTTAGAAATGTATCCTTCTGTGAATTCTATGATTGACGGAAAAGAAATGCTTTCCTATGATTTTTGTGACATTAGTATTGCTGTGTCCGGTCCAAAAGGACTTATGGTTCCTGTTATCCGAAATGCTGAAAATCTAAGCTTTAGAGGTGTAGAAGCAGAAGTGAAACGCTTGGCAATTAGAGCTAGGGAAGGAGAGATTACTGTAGATGAAATGACAGGAGGAACCTTTACCATTACCAACGGTGGTGTTTTTGGTTCTATGTTATCTACGCCTATTATCAATCCGCCTCAGAGTGCTATTTTAGGAATGCACAATATTGTAGAGCGCCCAATCGCAAGAGACGGAGCCATTGCTATTGCGCCCATTATGTATGTTGCACTTTCGTATGACCATCGTATTATCGATGGTAAGGAATCCGTAGGATTTTTGGTAGCAGTAAAAGAGGCTTTGGAAAATCCAGAAGAATTGCTGATGGAAGGCAATGTAAAGAAAGCCTTGGAATTATAACCGATAAGGATATTAAAACAAAAAATGCGGAAAGTCTAACTTTTTGCATTTTTTTTATTTAAAGTAGTCATTAAATTTAGACGCTATAAATTCTAGGTACTACTTTGTTAGTTTTTTCAAACTCAAGTGTACTTTTTTTGAATCATAGTCTATAATCGCCTTGGTCTGTTTTAGAACGTCTGCCCCAATAATTCCGTCTACTTGAGGAACATTATGCGCTTCTAACGCTTGGTTAACATGGGTGAGGTCAAATAATACAATTTTCAATTTTTTATTTTTCCATTGACCTATTTCAATCTTATTTTTTGAGGAAATGTGGGTCTCCATATCTGTTGCTCCCGCTCCGGCAGCTTTTATTTCAGAAGCTTCCGAGGTAAGTTTAAAATGGTCTAGCTTGTCAAAACCAACACAGGTGTTCGAAGCACCAGTGTCCAATATAAAAACCCCTTTCACGCCATTTATTTTTGCTTTTATTTCTAAATGGTTGGTAGCGGTCAGTTTTAGTCGGACTGAGGTGTAACTTTCTTTTTTTAATATTTTTTTGAGTTTTGGCATATATAAAAAATGGTGGGTTTAAAATAGATTTTACAAATTGAATAGGCTTAAAAATAGCATACCAAGATGGATTTTAGTTTACAAAGATAAGCCTATTTTTGCCCTATGAATATTACCGATACACATACACACTTGTACAGTGAGGCATTTGATACCGATAGGGCAGAGGTTATAGCGGAAGCCGTAGCTAACGGGGTAGAACGATTCTTTATACCTGCAATAGACTCTTCATATACGGAGCGCATGTTAGAGTTAAAGAATTCACATCCAGAGCATATCTTTTTAATGATGGGTTTGCATCCTACTCATGTAAAGGAGAATTATAAGGAGGAGTTGTTGCATGTAGCGGAGATGTTACGTTTACATCCTTTTGTTGCTATTGGAGAAATAGGTATTGATTTGTATTGGGATAAGACCTTTTTAAAGGAGCAACAGGAGGCTTTTAGAATTCAGATTAAGCTGGCCAAAGAACACCGATTGCCAATTGTTATACATTGCAGAGAAGCTTTTGATGCGGTTTTTGAAATTTTGGAGGAAGAGAAAGGAGATAATCTATTTGGTATTTTCCATTGTTTTACGGGGAGTTTGGAACAAGCTAAAAGCGCTATTTCTTACAATATGAAACTAGGTATTGGAGGTGTAGTTACTTTTAAGAATGGTAAAATAGATGCGTTTCTGAATAAAATAGATTTGAAACATATTGTTCTGGAGACCGATTCTCCCTATTTGGCACCGGTTCCTTACAGAGGTAAGCGGAATGAAAGTATTTATATTCTAAAGGTTCTGGAGAAGGTGGCATCAATTTATGGAAAAACTACTTCGGAAGTAGCAGAAATAACAACCCAAAACTCAAAAGTAGTTTTTGGCGTTTAATGAAAATGAATATATAGGATATGACTTTAGGGAAGACCAAAATACTGTTGATTTATACGGGAGGCACTATAGGTATGGTAAAGGACTATGACTCCGGTGTTTTGAAGGCTTTTGATTTCACGGAGCTTCTAAAAAGTATACCTGAGCTACATCAGTTGGAGTGTGCTATTGATACCATGACTTTTGATACACCTATAGATTCATCGGATATGCAACCACGGGACTGGGTGAAGATTGCATCTATTATTGAGGAACACTACGATTCTTATGAAGGTTTTGTAGTGCTGCATGGTAGCGACACTATGAGCTACACGGCTTCTGCGTTGAGTTTTTTATTGGAAAATCTGGATAAACCAGTAATTCTAACAGGTTCTCAATTGCCTATTGGAGATTTAAGGACTGATGCTAAAGAGAATTTAATAACCTCTATTCAAATTGCTTCTTTAAGGGTTAATTCGAAACCAGTGGTGCGCGAAGTAGGGCTCTATTTTGAGTACAAATTGTACAGGGGGAATAGGACAACTAAGATAAATGCAGAACATTTTCAGGCTTTTGCTTCCCTAAATTATCCTCATTTGGTAGAATCGGGTGTTCATTTAAATGTTTTTGAGGAATATTTATGGTCTAAAAAGAGAGCAAAAAAACTAATTGTTCATAAACAGATGGATGAGAATGTAGTTATTTTGAAATTATTTCCAGGAATTAGTTTAAAAGTATTGGAAAGTGTATTGAGTACAAAAGGTCTTAAAGCTTTAGTTTTGGAAACCTATGGATCAGGAAACGCACCAACTGATAAAAAGTTTTTAAATTTATTAAAAAAAGCCATCGGTAACGGAATTCATATAATTAACGTAACACAGTGCTCTGGAGGGAGTGTTATTATGGGACAGTATGAAACAAGTACGGCACTCAAGAAAATGCAAGTAATTAACGGTAAGGATATTACAACCGAAGCTGCAATTACAAAGGTGATGTATATGTTAGGCAGTGGAGTGTCCGATAAATTATTTAAAACTGTTTTTGAGACTTCTTTACGTGGAGAAATGAATTAAAATTAACCTGTTTAATTTTATTAAGTAACATTTTTTTTGTTATTTGCCCAACCTTTGAAAGAAGACATTAGAGAGGTGGCCGAGTGGTCGAAGGCGCACGCTTGGAAAGCGTGTATACCCC
>CAZMUV010000078.1:0-15939 GCA_964569345.1 uncultured Maribacter sp.
AATTTTATCAAGGGGAAGACGCTGATGGAGAAGATATGTTCTTAACTATTGAAGTTCCCGTAATTTAAATTTCAGTGCGCTACTACTTGTTTTACGGATGAATTCCTGTGAAGCACGTAGTGCGTATGCCGATTTAAAAATGGGATGCCTGAGATTTTGAATGGGCTACCTGAACGACTCAAATAACGTGACAGTTGACGTATTGCTAGAAAATGCCCGAAGTACGTATAATGCCGGTGGTTCCCCCACATCTATTGTTTAAAACAAAAAATCCAATCTATGTATGTAGATTGGATTTTAGTTTTTGCTCCCCCTCTTGGGCTCGAACCAAGGACCCTCTGATTAACAGTCAGATGCTCTAACCAACTGAGCTAAGGAGGAAAATAACCCGCTTTAATCACTCAAAGCGGCTGCAAATATAGTCGTTTTTTCAAATACGCCAAACAATTAAAAGCCATTTTCTATTTAATTAGCCATTTATAAACATCATTGCCATTGGCAAACAATAATAAGGCTATTAATAAGAAGAATCCTGTCATCTGTGCATACTCTAAAAACTTATCGCTTGGCTTTCTACCACTGATCATCTCGTACAGCAAAAACATCACATGACCACCATCTAAGGCTGGGATGGGTAGAATGTTCATAAAGGCCAAAATAATGGATATAAACGCCGTTGCACTCCAAAAGCCAGGCCAGTCCCAGGTATCTGGGAACAGTCCTCCAATGGCAGCAAACCCACCAACACCCTTATAGGCACCTGTTGACGGATTAAATATTTTCTTCATCTGCTTTACATACCCTGTAAGCGTAGAGACTCCTTTTTCTATTCCTGCCGGAATGGATTCTAAAAAGGAATATTTCACATTTTCTATCTTAAGATATCCCTTTTCCTGCATGGCATCCAATGCTAACATCCCCGGGCGTACGCCTATAGTGGCTGAATCACTTATTGTTACCGGTATTTGCATACGCTCGTTACCACCGCGCACGATAGTTAACTCAATATTTTGAGATTTATAATTTTCCAATATCGCCTTAGCCTCGTCAAAATAAGCAACTTTTGTTCCTGCAATGGCTACCACCTCATCTTCTGGTAAAAGTCCGGCATCCATATTTTCAGAATCTGGAGAAACCGACCCAATGACAAACGGAAACCTATACGAGAGAAATTGAATCTTATCTTCATCCTCAATAAGCGTAGCTATAAAATCTACTGGTATTTCTTGGTCAAACGTACGGCCATCCCTTTGAATGGTCATAACATTCCCATTAACAATTTCTAGGGGAGTTGATCTGAATTTTTCTATTTTAGTTCCATCAACGGCGAGAATCAAATCTCCAGTCTGTACCCCTAATTTATCTCCTATATTCTTTTGAACTACCCAAAAACCATCTTTTAAACTATCGGCTGGTATGTATTGCTCCCCGTAAGACCAGGCCATGCCTATATATATGATGACCGCCAAAACAAAGTTTACGGTTACCCCGCCTAACATAATAATCAAACGTTGCCATGCCGGCTTGCTTCGAAATTCCCATTCTTTGGGTTCTTCTTTTAGGGCTTCGGTATCCATGCTCTCATCTATCATTCCAGATATTTTTACATATCCTCCTAGGGGAAGCCAGCCAATACCGTACTCGGTACCGCCTATGGTCTTTTTGAACAACGCGAATTTTACATCAAAAAAGAGATAAAACTTCTCTACGCGAGTCTTAAAATATTTTGCCGGGATAAAGTGTCCAAGCTCATGCAGCACAATTAATAAGGAAAGGCTTAAAAAGAACTGTATGATTTTTATAAAAATGGGGTCCATTCGTTTTTTGTCAAAATTAAAATCGAACAAAAGTACATTTTTACGTCCGCTTAAAAAAAGAAACGGATAGCGGTTATATTATTTTAAGAATATTTTGGCAGCAATTGCAACTACCGCACTTGAAAGAATCCCCACGCTACCGTACCTTTGTAACAAAAAAAGATGCGCTCCTTTCTAAGTCAGTTTAAGTTTTTGGGGGTAGTACTTTTAGGTATATCAGCTGTTATTGTTTATTTGTTTTATAATGCGCTGCAACCTAAGAAGATGCTAAAAGTGTACTCGCCCGCCATGGTAAACGAAGAGCTTGTGGCAGAAGAGATACAGCACGTGCGTAAATACCACACCATAGCTGATTTTTCCTTTACCAACCAAAACGGTAAAACCATAACGCAAGAAGATTACAAGGACAAAATTTATATTGCCGACTTCTTCTTTACCACCTGCCCTACCATTTGCCCCATCATGACCAAAAATATGGCGGCCATACAAGCAAAAATTATAGACGACCCTGAGGTATTACTGCTGTCCCATTCGGTTACTCCACAAATAGATTCTGTTGCACAATTAAAGAAATATGCGGTGGAAAAAGGCGTTGTTGATGCGAAATGGAATTTGGTTACCGGACCTAAAAAAGACATCTACGAAATTGCGAGAAAATCTTATTTAGCCGTAAAAACAGATGGCGACGGTGGACCGTTTGACATGATACATACCGAGAATTTTATTTTGGTAGATAAAGAACGACGCATTAGAGGTTTTTACGACGGCACTAAAATGGAAGACATAGAAAAGCTTTTGGAAGACCTAACCGTATTGCAGCAATCCTATGAAAATTAATTTTTTAAACTGCTGCCTTTAACGAACATACTTCATAGAATCTCATGACTATTTTTTTACGATTACAGGGATTCGCTTTCAAATATTTCTCGTATTTTTGACCTTAATTAAAATCAATCTAAATAAAAATTGGAGATTACAGTAGCACATCTTAAACGTGGACAACGTGGAATTATAAAAGAATTCTCCGATAATTTTATTCCTATAAAATTATTGGAATTAGGATGTTTGCCCGGTAATGAAGTAGAGCTAATACAGGTTGCTCCGCTTAACGACCCTATCTATATTAATGTTAACGGTTCGCATATTGCCATAAGGCGAGAAATGGCCTTGAAAATAGCCTTAGAACTGATAGACGAAAACCCCGCAATATGAGCAAACAAATTAATGTAGCGCTCATTGGGAATCCCAATACGGGAAAAACGTCGGTCTTTAACCAGCTTACAGGCCTTAACCAAAAAGTGGGCAATTACCCTGGTATTACTGTTGAGAAAAAAGAAGGTATCTGCAAGCTTCAAAGAGGGGTAAAAGCACACATACTAGATTTACCAGGAACTTATAGCCTTAACACCACTTCTTTAGATGAGAGTGTTGCCGTAGAGTTGTTGCTTAACAAAAACGATAAGGACCACCCAGATGTGGCGCTTGTGATTACCGATGTAGAGAACCTAAAGCGGAACCTGCTGCTGTTTACGCAAATTAAAGATTTAAAGATACCCGCAATACTGGTCATTAATATGGCCGATAGAATGTCGCGCAAAGGAATAAGCATAGACATTCCGCTACTGGAAGAAAAATTACAATCAAAAGTGGCCCTAGTCAGTACCCGGAAGGGAACGGGAATAGACCGTTTAAAAGAGTTGATTGCAGACTATAAAAACCTATCCAAGAAACCAAATATTGACATAAGCGTCATAGCTCCGGATTATTTTCAGAACTTAAAAAACACATTTCCTAACGAGGATTTGTATAAGCTCTGGTTAGTGATTACACAGGACGTTAACTTTATGCCTGTTGAAAAGAAACTTATACAGGACACCTCGGCATTTAGCACCAAATCAAAATCTGAGCTTAAACGCTTACAACAAAAGGAAACGATTCTTAGGTACCAGTTTATAAATGGTATTTTAAAACAGGCCTATAAAGTAGACATGAATGCCGCAAAAGGGTTTAGGGCCAGTTTGGACAAAATCCTTACCCATAGAATATTCGGGTATCTTATCTTTTTTATTATCCTGTTAACCATTTTCCAAGCTATTTACGGGTGGAGCGAATACCCCATGGATATGATCGAAGGATTCTTTGCGTCGGCTACCGAATGGGTAAAGAATACACTCCCAGCAGGCGCATTTACAGATTTGATTGCAGAAGGTATCCTTTCCGGTATTGGCGGAATCGTCATCTTTATACCTCAAATTGCATTTCTGTTTCTTTTTATCGCTCTGTTAGAAGAATCTGGATACATGAGCCGTGTGGTATTCTTAATGGATCGGGTAATGCGACCTTTTGGACTTAGTGGTAAAAGTGTAGTCCCGTTGATATCTGGAACAGCATGTGCCATCCCAGCGGTCATGGCAACACGAACGATAGAAAACTGGAAAGAACGCCTTATTACTATTCTGGTTACACCATTTACAACCTGTGCGGCTAGGCTTCCGGTATATCTTATCATCATTGCCCTGGTAATCCCCGAGGGGACCTTTTTAGGATTGAGCTATAAAGCGTTAACGCTAATGCTGCTCTATTTAATAGGTTTTGGTACTGCGATACTATCGGCTGTTATTCTTAATAAAATATTAAAAATAAAAAGCAGGTCTTTCTTTGTGGTAGAGATGCCTAGTTACAAACTACCCCTTCTAAAAAACGTAGGCTATACGGTATTGGAAAAGACCAAAAGCTTTGTTTTTGGTGCTGGAAAAATTATACTCGCCATATCTATTGTACTCTGGTTTTTGGGGTCTAACGGTTTTTCAGACGAATTTAAGAATGCGGAGACCTTGGTTGCCCAGCGCGTTGCCAATAATGGCTTAAGTGCCACGAGCGAAACCTATATCGAACAAAAGCTGCTGGAGTTTACCAATGAAATCTCTTTGGACAATTCCGCTTTGGGAAACAGCGCAGCATTACAAGATTCTGTTAAACTTAAAACAAGTGAATTACAGGAACGCGCGCTGAACCAAGAAATAGCAAGTTATAAACTGGAACATTCCTACATGGGATATATGGGCAAGGGAATAGAACCGATTGTGCGGCCGCTTGGCTATGATTGGAAGATAGGTATAGCCGTATTAACCTCCTTTGCGGCACGAGAAGTTTTTGTAGGTACGCTAGCCACCATTTATAGCGTTGGCAGTGATGAAGAAGAGACAGAGACTATAAAGGACAGAATGGCCGCAGAAGTAAATCCTGTGACCAAAAAACCCTTATTTAATTTGGCATCGGGTATTTCGCTGTTGTTGTTCTACGCCTTTGCGATGCAATGTATGAGCACCTTGGCGGTTGTAAAACGAGAAACAAATTCTTGGAAATGGCCTGCGGGACAATTGGTCTTTATGAGCATTTTTGCCTATGTCGTAGCCTTAATAGCCTATCAATTATTAAAATAGAACCATGGAGCTACTACAACAGGTTTTAGTTTACGCTACGGTTATCATAGCTGCTGCCTATCTGGTGAATAAATTCCTGCTTCCCAAATCCCTTTTTAATAAGAAAAAATCCAGCTCCAAAAGTTGCGGACAAGACGATTGCGGCTGTCATTAAACGACACCCATATCCTATTATTTTACTGTATTTTTTAAAATGTAACAGTTTTACGTTTTATTCGTCTTCTACTTTTACAATCCCTTGTTTTCGTTAAATAAACAATAAATACATCCCAAAGAAATCTAAAACCCACTGATGCTTTGGCAAGCTATTCGTTAGTTTGAAAACTGTTAAGAAATTTCTATGCGCAAAAAAATTACACTCCTTACCCTAATTTCTGTTGTTTTCTTATCCTTAAACACACATGCTCAGAGCCTTAGCTCTAGGGTGCTTGACAGCATTACACAAAAACCGATTCCTTATGTTACCGTTCTCCTTAAAGGCAAGGGCGTTATCACCAACGAGGAGGGGCAGTTTACATTTCTGTTAGACGAATCGATTAAGGCCACCGACTCCCTACAAATTTCCTGTATGGGGTATGAATCTTTAGGTAAACCGATAAGCCAATTTACAGAAAACGCTATCTATCTAATCCCAAAAGCCATTGAATTGCAGGAAGTAATTGTATCGAACAAAAACTACACGGCAGACGAGATTATAGAACTGGTAGAAGACAATCTGGAGAAAAATTATAGTAATGATCTTACTAAAAAAAGAGTCTTCCACAGGAGGTCTAGTTTTGATCGGTGGATAAAAAGTGATTTTACCGTTAAAAAATCGACCATTGATATATTGGACCAACGCTTGCTAGATAGTATCATTGCTTCTGTACCTAAGTATAACCCGTATTACTCTGAAGTCTTAGGCGATCTTTACGGAGACAATAACTCAGAAACAAAAAAACTAGACCTGCTTAAAGCCTCCAAACTGTATGACAAAAGCACGGAACTAGATGAAGAAAAGTTGGAAGAAAAATTCAATGAAATTCTTAGAAAAAATGTAAAAGACGGCTCTTATTTTAAAATAAAATCTGGTCTTTTAAGCTTTAAGATAGACGCAGACGAGATAAGCACACTCTTTGAAGAAGATATAGATTCTACGGATACCGCAGCGCTAAACAAGGAGCTTGAAAAGAAGAAAAAAAACAAGGAAGAAGAAAAGAAAAACTACGTTAAATGGAAAAGAAACAATTTAGCGAGTATCATAAACGGGTTGCCTACTGCAGAAGATACGGATTTGAATTTTATCTCCAAAGCTAGAAAATACAGGTTCACCCTAAAAGAATTCACCTTTTTAGGCGATGATGCTGTTTATGTGGTCGATTTTGAATCTAAGGGTTCCGCAGATTACCAAGGCACCCTATTCATAAATGCAGATAATTTTGCCGTACTACAGGTAAACTATGAAAATACCAAGTCGCTTCGTAAATTTAATCTGTTAGGTGTTTCAGCTAACAATTATTTAGCTAAGGGTAAAATCATTTATAACAAAGGCGCTGACGGATTTTATGGACTGCGGTATTATGAGTCTGAATCGGCTAGCAGAGTAGGTATTGACCGCTCTTTAAAAATCATTGAAAAAAATAAAATCGTAAAGGGAAAAAACAAACAGAATGAACTTTCTGGACGGATGGATTTTGCGTTTAACAATGTGGTAAAACACGAAGTCGTCGTTTTTGAAACTGAAACTATTAGTCAGGCAGCTTTCGAAGCCTTTGAAGAGAAAAACGATATACTACCAACATACATGGCCAACTATGATCCGGAATTTTGGAAAGGCTATAGCATTCTAGAGCCCAATACTGCCATTACGCAGTTTATCTCGGTAGAAACCACGAATGAATAATCGTTTTACCGTTTGATAGGAAATTCCTAGTACCTAGATGCAATTTATTGCCTAATTCAGTAGATAGCTAATGTAGGTTATACTAAGTTTTGAATAAAGGAATATAAAAGCAAGCCCCATCCTATAACTAAAAAGAGGCCACCAAGCGGAGTAACGGGACCTAAAAACTTCCACTTATTCCCTTTGGCGCCACTAATGCACAAGCCATAAATACTAAAAGAGAACAACGCTGTTCCCAAAAGAAAGCAATACACCATATACCGTTCCAAGGAGGTATCCAAGTTCATGTTAAAACTTAGCATTAACAGCACCAAGGCGTGATACATCTGATATTTAACGCCCGTCTCAAAACTGGCCAACTGCTCTGGCGACATTATTTTCTTTAAAGCATGCGCTCCAAAGGCACCGAATACAATCGCTGTCAGTCCAAAAAGTGCGCCAATACATTGTGCTAGTAAAACCATGATTCCTTTTATTCAAATATACACTTTAGACCCGCATACTCATAGGAAGAGGAATTCATTTTTGAGTTGAAGATACCCTCCAACCAATTTGACTATTGGCTACTGCTATTTAAAATATGGAACAGCGTGTTTACTCGTTTAGTGTAATAGAAATCTCGGTGTCCTTTGTTATGGGAAAAGCACATTCATCGAATTTTGGAGGACCGAACATTTTCATTTTTGCATTTGAAAAAGCAACGGGTTCCTTTGGGATGCCCAGCATGTTGGTGTCCAGTTTTCCATTTTCGTTCTTATCATGAAAAACAGCCACGGCATAGTCACCATCTGGTATGTCCTTAACGACAAGATTAGTAACTCCTTTCTCCGCTTTTTCCGAGACTGCTTTAAATACGGCATCAAATTTTAAGAAGGTTTTTTGATCAGTATACAGAGCGGCACTTATTTTTCCTTCTGAGGACCCAACGCCGGTAATCGTCAAACGTAAGGTGTGTTGTGCGGCACTGGCTCCAAAAGTTAACATAGCGATAATCATTAGCGAATTTTTTAATTTCATATGGATGTATTATAGAGAATACGCGGCAATTAATATGCCATGTTTACTATCGAATATAAGATACTAAATAACGCGTTACATTTTGGTTATATTACTAAAACAAGGCATCAATGTTTATCCATAATAAGCATTACATAAGATAATATGATTCTAAATAAAGAATTTAGCCTTAGTTTGGTGCATCAATTTCACCGCGAAGCTTAAGAACAAGGGAATTAAAGAGGTTCAAGGTTTTGACAGAGTCCTTTAAATTAAGATACAACTTTACAGAATCCTTATAGACCAACTTAATCTTTTGCTGGGATATATTGTCCACGAAAACATATACCTTTTTATCGGTAAGCGAATCTTTAAATTCCCTAAAAATACCCTTCTCCTTCTCCAAGGCGGAAAATCCGTTCAAGCGTTCCATAGGCGGTAGGCGCGCTACAAAAACAACACTATCCAATTCATTGTAAGCTACCGATTGGCTATAAAAACCGGACATCACCTTTATATAATTGGACTTTACGCTCACCCAGTTCTTATAATGCATAGTCAAAGCAAAGGCGCATACGATAACCGTAAGCACCAACAATAAATTCCAAAACCAATGTCTTTTATTACTTTTCATTACACCATTCTTTTTATTGTCCTATCTAAACTAAGAAACGATATTAATCTATTCGCACCCCTCTATCACTCATTTCTAATAACTTGTTTCGGCCCAAAATAGTACTCAGAACTCAAGAGATTCGTGCGAAGTACGCTAATAATCATAAATTTAGATTAATCAGCGTAGCCAAAGTGATTATGCCCATTATTCATTTTCTGTAACTTCCAAGAACAGATTTGATGCAATCTGATTCGATATCTGAATTTCCTTTTGCTTGATTTCTATCTTCATAGAACCGTCGAACTCCTCCCGTTCCAATACCTTAATAGCATCCCCAAGCGCGATACGTTTCTTCTCCAAAAACTTTAAAAATCCGGCTGACGTATCGTTTACACCTATGCATATACCCTCTATACCAGGCGAAAGTTCATTCAATAACTTCTTGACCGTTTTCTTAAACTTCCCATCCTTGTACGGTATGGATGCTCCTAAAAATCCTATGCTAGGACTCCCCAAGTAAGCATCTAGTTTAGCTATTAACTGCTCGCTCTTTACATGTTCCAGTTGTTCCGCCAACAAGGCCACCTCATCCTCGGAAACATCCAATTTTTCAGCAAGAAAGACTTCCCATAAGCGTTGCCTTCTAATTATCGAAAGTGCGCATAAACTACCCATTTCAGTCAAAGAGACTCCTTTGTATTTCTTGTAGGATATCAATTGCTTGTCGGCTAGTTTTTTGACCATATCCGTCACTGATGAAGGCTTGGTATCCATTTTAGCAGCAATCGCATTCGTGCTAATCGTTGCCTGCCCATCCTTCTTCAAATGATAAATAGCCTTAATGTAGTCTTCCTCTGCAGGAGTCATAATACCTTAGATTTTATGCTAAAATACAAGCTTCTTAACGAAGTTGGATTGAAATAAAAATCAGAATACCCAGCAAAGAAGCATTTCTGCAAAAGGATTGAAATATAATTTTTCGTAGATTGACACCTTAGTCAGCGCTTACATCCGAAACAAAGCTGCAAACATAAAGGCAACCATCAAATAGAATGAAACAATGAAAAAAATATACGGCGTTCTTTTTCTATTCTCTTTAGCGTTTGCCTCCTGCTCTAAACAATCAGACGCAACAATCATGGACCTAGCAACCCCTGCACTAAAAATCGCGCTGAATGATAAAGGGGCGTTTGTACATTTTATCGATGCAAGTACTGGCAAAGACTATATCCTAAAGGATTCATTGGCTCCCTTACTCTCCATACGGGTTGCTACTAAAATTATGCATCCAAAAGCGGCAACGGCTACCGATAGTGTTATTACATTAATATTTGAAAATGATATCGTTGCCACGATCAAAATAGAAGAAAAGAACACGCATTTTACTTTTGAACTACTATCCATAACAAACAATGATGCTGTTGAGTTAATTATTTGGGGGCCCTACCCTACCTCCATACAAAAAATCATTAGCGAAACTGTGGGTGTGGTGCGGGATGATGATTTTGCTATAGGCATACAATCCTTGAATATTAAAACCCTTGGAGGATACCCATGGAACGAAAGCGATCGCATGCCCGCATTCGATATTTTTAAGGAAGAGGAGCTAAATGGCATGCATCCCAAATCTGACGGTAGTGTATTGTATCGGGTTGAAGCTGCGATGCCCATTACCCATGGCAGTAGCTTACAAGCGTATGCTAGAAATAGAACTACCGAAAGGATATTTTCAGATTTTGATCACGATAAAATTGTTGCCCCACCCTATGATGACGGCGGAGTTGTTGGTTCTAAAATAGCACTATTTGGAAGTGCTGAAGCTGCAACCTTGGAAACTATAGGTGCTATTGAAATAGCGGAGGGACTGCCCCATCCTATGATTGATGGCGAATGGGCTAAAACAAATCGTAACGCCGCCGCCGCATATCTCATTACTTCTTTTACAGAAACGACCATCGATGATGCGCTTGCATTAACCAAAAAAGCAGGTTTAAATTATCTGTACCATTACGGCAAAACCTTTGAAAGTTGGGGCCATTTTGAGCTATATAAAGGCGAGTTCCCAAATGGGATAGCAGGTTTAAAAGAATGTGTGGAAAAAGCAGCTGCACAGGGGATAAAACTAGGTACCCATTGTTTATCAAATTTTATCGCAACAGATGACCCATACGTTACGCCTGTGCCAGACAAAAGACTTGCTAAAGTAGGAAGTTCCATTCTTGTAGGTGATATTGATGCCTATACTACCGAAATAACGATACAATCCCCGGATTACTTCAACCAGATGAAAAATAACAGTTTAAAAACCGTGATGCTAGGTGAAGAACTAATACGCTATGGTAGTGTATCTGAAGCAGCACCTTGGAAATTATTGGATTGCCAGCGTGGGGCATTTGAAACCAAGATACTAAATCATAAAGCTGGCGACACGATTTCAAAGCTATTAGACCATGCCTACAAGGTCTTTTTAACCGATGCGGACCTTACCAAGGAAATGTCCGAAACATTGGCCGATATCTATAACCAAACCGGACTGCGACAAATATCCTTTGATGGTCTTGAAGGAAACCGCTCTACCGGATTGGGTACCTACGGTGAATCTTTAATGCCCTATACTTGGTATAACAGTCTTTCGGATGAACTAAAAAATCATCTGATCATAGATGCGAGTCGCACCACACATTTTTTCTGGCATATCTACAGTCGCATGAACTGGGGAGAACCTTGGTATGCTGGTTTTCGTGAAAGTCAGACAGAATATCGGTTTAACAATCAGGCCTATTTTAAACGGAATTTTATGCCCGGCATGCTAGGCTGGTTTAAAATGACCCCTGAAACTAGTATGGAAGATATGGAGTGGATGTTAGCCAGGTCCGCTGGGTACGATGCCGGCTATGCCCTAGTGGCAGATTTGGAGATTGTTGCCGAAAATGGCAACTCAGATAAAATATTAGAATCGATTGGCGACTGGGAAAAATTAAGACTTTCAAATTCATTTACCGAAGCTCAGAAAGCACTGATGCGAGATAATACGAAAGAATTTTCCATTGAAAAAATTAAGGATGGCGCATGGAACTGGCAAGAGCTCTATTCAGAAATTTTTACCCACGCAAAAAAGGTACGGCAACCCGGAGAACCGGTACATTCTACGTTTACGTTCAATAATCCCGCAGTCGAACAAATTGGAAGCTTTAGCTTGTCTGCAACCAAGGGTGGTGTAAGTGGTATAACGTTAGAGCTGAATAATTATAAGAAAATTCAAATACCCATTAGTATAAAAGAAGGCCAAACCCTCAAATATACCGGTGGAAACGAATTAATTTTATACAATGCCAATTGGGATGTTAGCAGTAAAGTAGCACTAGACCTTTCGGAATTTAAAATTAAAAAGGGTGAGAATTCCATTACCCTAAACTGCGATTTTGATACTGCAGATAAAGAGGCTACCCTTAAGCTAGAAATACGGGCTGGTGTACAGCACCAAACCGTGGTTTTAAAGGAGTAAATTAGCTTTCTAAGTCTAGAGGATAATCATCAAAAAATCGACCAAAAATAATACCCTAACCAAGATTATATAAATAATATACGAAATTTTGAACCTAATTATTATTACTTATCTGGCATTAGAAAATTATTTCACAACCTACGATTAACAACCATTAAACCGACTATTAATTCCTATTTTTGATAGATGGCTGTATTACATTACGATTATATTATTATTGGAGCTGGTGCAGCCGGACTCATGTTGGCCGATGCTATGGTCAAAGACCCCTTTTTTAAGGATAAGTCCATCTTACTTCTAGATAAGGATACCAAAACATCCAATGACCGTACCTGGTGCTTTTGGGAAAAAGGAGAAGGTGAATTTGACGCCATAGTTGATAAAACATGGAACCATGTCTACTTTGCAGGGAAAAAATTTGAAAAACGATTTAATATCAATCCGTATACCTATAAAATGATTCGCGGGATTGATTTTTATAGTTCCGTTCTAGATCGAATTAAAGGACACCCAGGAATTGTTTTCAAGCAAGCCGAAGTTACAGACATACTGGATGACGGTACGCTAGTAACCGTAAAAACAACAGAAGAAAATTACACGGGGCAGAAGGTATTTAATAGCCTATTTAGTTATGATATGGCAACACATCAAACAAAATACCCTGTGCTGCAACAACATTTTATAGGGTGGTTCGTAAAAACGAGCAACCCTATTTTTGATACTGATCAGGCCACGTATATGGATTTCTCTATACCGCAAAAAGGGAATACACGGTTTATGTATGTACTGCCTACCTCCGAAAACGAAGCGCTCATAGAATATACCTTGTTTTCCGAACATTTGTTAGCCAAAGAAGAATATGAAATGGCCATCAAAGACTATCTGACAAACGACCTCGATTGTTCCGACTACGAAATCACAGATACCGAGATGGGAAGTATTCCCATGACCGCGTATGATTTTCAAGAACACCATTCAAAAAACATGCGCTATATAGGCACTGCTGGCGGCTGGGCCAAACCAAGTACAGGATATACGTTTAAAAGTACGGCAAAAAAGATACCTAAGCTCGTTGCACATATAAAATCTGGCAAACCTTTGGATACCCTAAGCTATAAAACCAAGTTTTGGTATTATGACCTCTTGTTTTTAGATGTACTCTATAAAGATAATGCCAAAGGATACAACGTTTTTGAAAAGCTTTTCAAAAACAGAAAACCACAACAAGTATTTAAGTTTTTAGACGAGGAAACCAATTTTACCGAAGATATCGGAAATATGATGGGAAGTCCAATAATTCCGTTTATTAAAGCCTTGTTCGGAAGAATTTTTTAAACCTTTCTCCGCATTAAATTCTCTCCAAAAACTCGTAATAATTCTTTTTTATCTTTTGCGATTTTTAAACCGTCGAGCACTGCAAATGCCTTGTTCGTGTATGCTACGATTTCCTTTTGTGTCAACTCCGCAGAACCGCTTGTTTCAAAAATTGTCTTGATTGTTTTTATCTTATCGGATGGGTCATTTGGCTGAATAGAGAATAAATCGGAAAGTTCCTTCTGTTGCAGTGTAGTTCCTTTTTCTACGGCTTTAAGATATAAGAATGTCTTCTTATTCTCAATAATATCTCCGCCTACTTGCTTCCCAAACGTTTTGGGGTCTCCAAAAGCATCTAAATAATCATCTTGAAGTTGAAAAGCGATACCTAAATTACGGCCAAACTCATACATACTATCCTGATCGGCTACCGAAGCATTTGCTACAATCCCGCCCATTTTAAGGGCAGCTGCGACCAAGACCGCTGTTTTGTATTCTATCATTTTTAGATACTCTGTTTCGGTAACATCGTCACGTGTTTCAAAATCAACATCGTATTGCTGTCCTTCGCAGACCTGTAGTGCCGTTTTGCTAAACAATTTGGCTAAATCGCGAAAAATTTCCCCTTCATAATTTTCAAATAATTGATATGCATTAATAAGCATGGCATCACCTGAAAGGATCCCTGTATTAATATCCCATTTTTCATGCACGGTTTTGCTTCCCCTTCGTAAAGGAGCATCATCCATAATATCGTCGTGTACCAAAGAAAAATTATGGAACACTTCTATAGCCAAGGCTGCGTCCAAAGCCTTCTTATAATCTGTTCCGAACACTTCCGTCGCCATTAAAACCAATACAGGCCGTAATCGCTTTCCCCCTAAACTTAAAATATAAGTAATAGGTTCATACAGATTAACCGGTTCTTGGACTAGGGACTTAGACTCCAGATAGGAGATAAACGCGTTACGATATTGTTCTATGGAATGCATAGCATGTTTTTTTCAAAAATACGCCCATTGTTACAAATAGCCCTTATAAGCGTCAACCATATGATTAAAAAAGTGAATTTATTGCAATAGATTTTAAAATCATCGTCTTTACTATTGAAGACTATAACATAAACCGAAGGAGTGCCCGAGCAACAGCGCAAATACTTGAATGATTTTTTTAAGGAGGAATATCAGGCCTTGAAGCGATATGTGCGCTCCAAAATTGAACATACATCAGAAAGTGATGCAGAAGATATTATCCAAGACGTTGCCCTTAGAATCTTCTCAAGACCTCCAGAATCGCTTCCAATTACGAATATTGGGGGTTTTGTTTACCATGCGATAAAAAACAAAATTATCGATACCATGAGAACCAAAAAAGAACGGGTTCACAATGAAAATGAACTAGAACAGCTATGGACAGAGTTTGCATCAGTGTTTTATGAAGCGGATACCCACAACTATTCAGACCAGTTAAAAACACGTTTAGAAAACGCTATTATAACCTTAAAACCATCCTATAGGGATATTATACTAGCTGTAGATTTTGAGGGCTACACGTACCGAGAAATTTCTAAAGAAACAGGTATTTCTGCAGGCACCTTAATGTCTAGAAGACATAGAGCTATAGCCATCTTATCAAAGCAAATCGAATTTAATAAAGAATTTTAAAACACAATAGTATGGATTACAAGGAAAATATTAAAATGCAAGTAGAACGAAAAACAAAGGACTATGTGACCAAAGGGTTCAAAATAGTCTTCTTTGTCTTATTGGGTATTGGTATCGCTTTTTTGGTAGGGTATATTGTCATGCGCTTATGGAATTGGTTAATGCCTGAACTTTTTGACTTACCACTAATTAGCTATTGGCAGGCAGTAGGCGTACTCGTCCTTGCAAAAATTATTTTCGGCTTCGGAGGTGGTGATGGTCCACGCAGTAGGAACAAGACTAAAAATCGTTCAAAAGTCGGAAGATGTGGATCGTTACGAAGAGACTTCTCCGAATGGAAACACTACGACGAATTTTGGAATGAAGAAGGGGAACAAGCCTATAAAAGTTATGTAGAACAACTTGGGAAAAAGGACGAGTAAGCATCAAACTGAACTAGCATAACCCATTTCCATGCTACCTATAGTTCATTCTCGCATGTACACTCCCAAGGGCTAAACAAAGAAAAACCCGAAGCTAACAACGATAATAGGTTCACTAAAACCCAATGCTTTGTTAAAAAGTTAAAAACCACGGAAACTTTAATTGTTTTTAAAGTTTCCTGTTGTACATTTGCCTCCCAATATGAAAGAAAAAATTCTACATACGGCTACCGAATTATTTTTGGAACAAGGTTTCAAAAGTGTTACCATGGACGATTTG
>CAZMUV010000079.1:0-2901 GCA_964569345.1 uncultured Maribacter sp.
ACTACCGACAACAGACTGTGATGATTTGGATGCAGAGATAAATCCTGAAACTCTTTGGTTTCTAGATGCTAACAACGACGGTGTTGAAGATATTAAAGAATTTATAATTTCATGTGAACAACCTGGAATGGGCTATACTTCAAAAGTCCTGAGGCCATTTTCCAATGAGATTATAATCAAAGCGTATCCCAACCCAACTTCAAGTACCATAGAAATAGATTTAGGAGGCTTAATCTCCAAGGTTGAACTTACCATGGTTAATGCTACAGGACAATTAATAAAAAAAGAATCGCATACCAATACTCGCATTGTTACCTTAAATATCAACTCACTAGCATCTGGTATATACTTTCTTGCGATTAAAAGTGAAAACAAGATTTTAGGGTATCAAAAAATCAGCAAACAGTAATTCGGCACCTTCGTTAATAAATTTTTATAACCGCTTAGAGATTCGACAACTTTACTTCTTCTTAAATCCTATTTTTGTTTTGATTCCACTTTTTAGAATCAACTCTTACTTATGAACACCTAGGATGGGTATTCAATTTAAAATAACCGGTTAGCGAATTAGTATATAGATGAAACAGTACCACGACTTATTGAAGCATGTGTTAGCGGAAGGCAACCAAAAAGGGGACAGAACGGGAACGGGAACCAAAAGTGTATTTGGATATCAAATGCGATTTGACCTAAGTAAAGGTTTTCCAATGGTGACCACTAAAAAACTACATTTAAAGTCCATCGTTTATGAATTGCTTTGGTTTTTGAAAGGCGATACGAATATAGGATACCTAAAAGAAAATGGTGTTCGTATTTGGAACGATTGGGCGGACGAAAATGGCGATTTAGGCCCCGTTTATGGAAAACAATGGCGTAATTGGAACGATGATGAGATAGATCAAATAAAAGATGTCGTCTATTCGTTAAAACACAATCCGAATAGCAGGAGAATGTTAGTCTCCGCTTGGAATCCTAGTGTACTGCCGGATACCTCTAAATCTTTTACGGAAAATGTAGCAAACAACAAAGCGGCATTACCTCCTTGTCATGCATTTTTTCAATTTTATGTAGCCGATGGTAAATTAAGCTGCCAATTGTATCAGCGCAGCGCGGACATCTTTTTGGGCGTTCCTTTTAACATCGCTTCTTATGCGTTGTTCACTATGATGATGGCACAAGTATGTGGTTATAAAGCTGGAGATTTCATCCATACCTTTGGCGATGCGCACATTTATGATAATCACATGGAGCAAGTGGAGCTCCAATTGAGCCGAGAACCCAGACCCCTACCAAAAATGATAATCAATCCAGAAGTGACCGATATTTTTGATTTCAAGTTTGAAGATTTTACACTGGTAGATTACAATCCACATCCACATATCAAGGGAGCAGTAGCTGTCTAAGTAATAAATTATGGTGTTTAACGTTTAGCATCGTACCGTTAATTTAAGTGACAATCCACATGCTAAAAAACCTACTAAGCGCTCTGACCATTTTATTTTGCAGCGTTATTTCCTTTGCGCAGGTCAATTTTGAAAATGGTTATTATGTAGACAACAACAATAATCGATTTGAAGTCCTTATAAAGAATAGTGACAAGAGGACGAATCCTTCTAGAGTCCTTTATAAAACTAATACAGATAGTGCCGTTCAGGATTTACCAATTCAAAAAGTTAAGGAATTTGGAGTTTATAACACGTCTAAATTTATAAGAAGTACAGTCAATATTGACCAGTCTAGCCAAACCATCAATACCTTAGATTCGAACAGGGCACCTAATTATGAAAATAAGACTGTTTTCCTTAAATCACTTATCCATGGTGAGTCTAGTTTGTATTCTTATATAAACGACAACAAAGAATTATTTTTCTTTAGCACTCCAAATTCTTCAACAGAACAATTAGTTTACAAACGCTATTTGATGTATAGAAATAAGCTTCGGGAAAATAATGAATTTAGAAGTCAGCTATTAGAAAAATTAAGGTGTGACAAATTTAACTTCACTAAGATTCAAGAGGTAGACTATAATAAAACAGATTTAACCAAAATCTTTAAGCAAGTCAATAATTGTGTAGACAGTGAATTCTCGGATTTTACTGTGACTAAAGAAAAGATAAACTTTAATCTTAATTTAAGACCAAGGCTAAATTATTCATCATCCACAACCCCCGTGCGTACTTTTGAATCTGTTAATTTAACCATGGACAGTAAATTAGGTTTTGGTTTTGGCATAGAAACGGAGGTCATTCTTCCATTCAATAAAAATAAATGGAGCATTATCGCAGAAGTGGCCTATCAAAATTATGAAGGCGAAAATTCTTTTGAAAATAATAATATTTCTGGAGGTATAGTAAATTCTAAAATTAATTACTCTTCCATAGAAGTCCCATTTGGTTTTAGGTATTACATGTTCCTAAGTGAAAATTCCAAATTATTTATAAATGCTACCTATATTTTTGATTTTACATTAAACAACGAATTTGAAATATCAAGAGGAGACGAAACGGTTCTTATCGCTGGAGAATTTGGAACATTAGGAAGCTTATCAGGTGGTATAGGGTACAAATATCTCGATAAATTTAGCTTAGAACTAAGACTTTTAACGATATCAAATAGAGCTTTACTTTTTTCTGATTCAGAATTTGATAGTGTATCCGTTATTTTTGGCTACACACTGTTTTAGGGCTGATTAAAAAATAATTCATTCTGCGTTTAACCTACTCTCGTAATAATCTATAAGTTATAACTAAGAAATCAGGCCTTGATTTTTGAACGGTATCAGCGAACTAAAACCGGCCAACAAAAAGAGGGGGCTCTGCTTGCCCTTGCCATCGTCAAAAAGATAATGGAGCTACATAATTCTAACATCAACGTACTTAGTAAACCCAACGAAGGAAACCC
>CAZMUV010000079.1:3001-15902 GCA_964569345.1 uncultured Maribacter sp.
AAACCCAACGAAGGAAACCCGTTTGTGTTTAGTTCACCTATTCATAATGTGGCTTAAAAGAACGTTAAAGGGTTTATAGCCCCATACTATTGTAGTATCTTTAAAACAAAACTGCTTTCATGATTCTTACCGATTCGCTGCTGGATTTCTTTCTAGAAACCCGTGAGCACACCGAGACTATTTGCAAACCTTTGGAGATTGAGGATTACGTTGTTCAACCCAGTATAGATGTAAGTCCGCCCAAGTGGCATTTGGGCCATACGACATGGTTTTTTGAGGAGTTTATCTTAAAACCTTACGCAAAAGGCTATACCATTTTTGATGCCGATTTCTCCTTCGTATTCAACAGCTACTACGAAACTGTTGGCAAACGAGTGGTTAGGGCAGACCGTGGCAATATGAGTAGGCCTTCTGTGGAAAAGGTATATGCATACCGACACTATGTGACGGAAGCTCTAAAAGGTTTCTTGGAAAAGGAAGCTTCAAAAGAAGTTTTAGATATTTTAGAAATCGGGATTCATCACGAGAAACAACATCAAGAATTATTATTAACAGATATCAAGTACATCCTCGGTAATAATCCCTTACTTCCCAAATACACCAATAATTTCAAGGAACATAACAGGATTGCCCCTGCCCAAGAATGGGTCACCATCGAAGAAGGGATTTACGAAATAGGGCATAATTCCACCGATTTCTGTTATGATAATGAATTGGGGAGACATAAAGTATATCTACATTCCTATGCCATTTCCAATACGCTGGTAACGAATGCCGAGTATCTATCTTTTATAGAAGCAGGTGGTTACCAAAAATTTGACCTTTGGCATGCCGAAGGATGGGATTGGGTAAACAGGGAAGCTATTTCCGCTCCTTTGTATTGGCATAACATAGATGGAATCTGGCACCATTATACCTATAGCGGTTTGCAAAAACTTACCACTGATACCCCAGTAACACACCTCTCCTATTTTGAAGCTTTTGCCTATGCGCAATGGAAAGGCTGCCGCTTGCCTACAGAATTTGAATGGGAAGCCGCGCAGCATCTTTTTGCCTGGGGCCAGCGATGGGAATGGACGGAAAGTGCCTACCTACCTTACCCTAATTACAAAAAAGCGGATGGTGCCTTGGGCGAATACAACGGTAAGTTTATGGTGAACCAGAAAGTTCTTCGCGGCAGTTCGGTAGCTACATCTAGTAAACATGCAAGACCTACCTACCGCAATTTTTTTCAAACCAATTTAAGATGGCAATTTACCGGGTTAAGGTTAGCCAAATAATTACGACTTACACTACATGCATAAAAAATTAACACATAAATTAGACACGCAATTTAAACAAGAGGTATACCAAGGCCTTACGTCATATCCGAAGTTCCTATCCTCCAAATACATCTATGATAAGGCAGGAGATGCCCTTTTTCAGGACATTATGAACATGCCAGAATACTATCTCACCAATACGGAATTCAGTATTTTGGAAACGTACAAGGAAGAACTTGCCCAACATTTTTCTAATGACGAAAAACCTTTTCATTTAATAGAAATGGGAGCTGGCGATGGAAAAAAGACGAAGATTCTTTTACATCATTTTACTGACAAAAAACTCGATTTCACCTTTCGCCCTATCGATATTAGTCAGAATGCGTTAGATTCCCTACAAGCCAATCTAAAAGATGAAATTCCAGAATTAGCTACGGAACCGATGCAAGGCACGTATTTTGAAACGCTAAAAAAACTCAATTTCGCTACGGATGAGCGAAAAGTCATTCTCTTCCTTGGCTCCAATATTGGAAATCTTTTACATGACCAAGCGATTGAATTTCTCTCGCAAATACAGGAATACATGCAACCTAATGACTTACTGTTCATAGGTTTTGACCAGAAAAAGCATCCCCAAATCCTATTGGATGCTTATAATGATGCAACGGGAATTACAGCAAGGTTCAATAAAAACCTATTGGTACGCATTAATCGAGAACTAGAAGCTGATTTTGATATGGATAGTTTTATGCATTGGGAAGTGTACGATCCAGAAAGTGGCACAGCAAAAAGTTATTTGGTAGCACAATCGCCACAAGAAGTACGTATAGAAAAGCTAAATCTGGATGTTACTTTTGACGCATGGGAAACCATACATACTGAAATTTCGCAAAAATACGACGATAAAACGGTGCATTGGCTTGCGGAAAAGTCTGGGTTGAAGGTGTTGGAAACCTTTAGTGACACAAAGAATTATTACAAGAATTATCTCTTTACAAAATCAGTTTAAAAAAAGAACTATGAAGGCAGTTTGGAACAATACCGTAATCGCAGAAAGCAATGAAACTTTGATCGTAGAAAACAATCATTATTTTCCTGCAGAAAGTATCAAAAAAGAATATTTTAAAACAAGTGACACCCATACGTCGTGTCCATGGAAAGGAATGGCCTCCTACTACACCTTAGAAGTTGATGGCAAACAAAACCCCGATGCAGCGTGGTATTACCCAGAAGTAAGCGAATTGGCAAAAGGTATTAAAGGCCGAGTCGCTTTTTGGAAAGGTGTTTCTGTAACGCAATAAATCCTCTATGGTGGTTATAAAACAAAAGAGGCACAGGAATTTCCCGTGCCTCTTTTTTAACTAGTTATAACTAGACTACAATTCTAGAACAGCGTTCTCAGAACCTGCATAGTCGTTCCACTGATAACGATCAGCTTCTGCATCGTTTACGAATGCACCATCTACGATATACTTAAACTCGTAGCTGTTTTCTTTTGGAAGATCAAACGTCCCTTTAAACGTTCCATTCTTTAATTTCTTTAAGGTGCTACCTTTAGGGTTCCAGTTATTGAAATCGCCTACTACAGCTACTTTTTTTGCCTCTTCTGCTGGCACAGTAAATGTTACCTTACAGACGGGCTTAGTTTTTAAAAATTGTTTTGTAATTGCCATGATATGTATTTTTTAAAATATACGGCAAAACTACTATATTAAGATGCTCATTTACAATGATTCATATCAGTTTTATGAATTTGATAATAATTTGGCAACAATTAACAATTGTCTGAAAATTAGCGCTTTAAAAAATAATAAGTCGGTAAATTCTACCGTACTGTTTTTACTATTCTTACAATTTCATCTATCTCATCCTGTGTGTTATAAAAATGAAAACTCAAGCGGATGCCGTTTCCTCGTTGCGCACAAAGCACATCATTCTCCAACAACTTCTTAAAAAGGGCTGCATCCCCCTTTATATTAAAAATGGTACTATGCGCTTCTCGCTTTAGGATACCCTGTTCCAAAAGTCCTAATGCTGCAAACTCCTGCTTTGCTTTTATGGACAGTGATTTATTATGTGCGCTAATTTTATCCATTCCTATGTTGGACATAAAATCTAAGGAAAATTTTAAGCTCCCAAAATTAAGGCAGGATAAATGGCCCGGCTCCATCTTTTTAGCAAATCGGATACTACCTTTCTTACTCAAATCACCATTAGCAGCATTGAATCCGATACTCCGCACTGAGAAGCGCTCTTGAACTGCATCGGAAAACAACATAAAACCATTTCCGTATCCTGCCAACAGCCATTTATAAGCGCTGGCACCCAATACATCTATACCAGAATTGTCAAAATCGAAGGTTCGGGTACCACAAAACTGGGTCCCATCTACAATAATGATTAAATTGGGATGGGACTTTTTTAGTTCTTTGAAAAAATCAGTATCCATCAAGAAACCATCCAACCATTGCACCATGCTCAAAGCCAACACCTCAATAGTATTCGCACGAATCGTTTCTTGGATACGCTCCTCTATATCTGCATCCATTTGGACATAAGAAATATCAAAATCCCTATTTTCAAAAGACCAGTTTACCGAGGGATAGTCATTTTCCAACAATAACACTTTAGTTTTTGGTTGCAAGCCTTCTAACAAGAGATTGAGTGCCGTTGAAAAATTAGGAACCAAAGCCACATTTTCTCGTTTACAATTAAAGAATTCCCCAACTGTACTTCGCGTATTGAAGAGAATTTTTAATGATCTTTCTCGCATGGCGCTGCCATGCAACAGAACGTCTAAATCATGCTCCTGCCGCCAATCCAGCAGCGAATCGTACATAGGGCCATATACTGCCGTGTTTGCATAAATACCCTTTCGTATAACCGGAAATTCTTTTCTTATTTTTTCCATGTATCGTTTATCCTAGATTCCGTTCAAACTACACCAAACCAATACGTGCTTTAAAAATCATAATTGACGTATCTTTAGCCTAAAGATAGAAATAGTATCATATTGGTGGCATCCTTTTTGCCATTCTATTTCTTGTACTATAAAAATAAATTTTAGTGAGCACCATTACAATGATAGCTGCTGCGGCAGAAAACAATGCCTTAGGAAAGGACAATGACCTCTTATGGCATTTACCAGATGATTTTAAGCGTTTTAAAAGGCTAACTATTGGACACAAAATCATTATGGGTCGCAAGACCTTTGAAAGTTTTCCAAAACCCTTGCCCAAACGCACCCATATCATCATTACAAGAGACACCACGTATAGTGTGCCTTATGAGAATTGTATCATTGTGCATTCTTTGGAGGATGCTTTAAAGCAAGTATCCGAAGAGGATGCCTTTATTATTGGTGGTGGAGAAATCTACAAACAAGGGGAGGCTTTTGCAAACATCATTGAGTTAACACGCGTGCATACTAGTGTGGAAGCAGATACCTTCTTTCCTGACATAGATGTAGCTTGTTGGAAACTTACAAAAGAAGAGCATCACCCCCAGGATGAAAAACATAAGCATGCTTTCACCTATTTAACCTATTCTAGAGTTGACGATATTTAAAAATCCAGAAATCGCACTTCTTTTTCTGCTGGAACGGACAACACAAAACGCTCCAATAGTTCGGCGTCTGTATTGGTAAAGAATTGCTGTTTCCCTATCGTACTCGCTGTATTTAAAAGCCTATTCTTCTGTAAAATAGCTTTGGTCTGGCGTGCTACGGCCTCGCCCGAATCAATTATCTTAACATCTTCTGGGAGCATTTCGTTCAATAGCGGAATCAAGTATGGGTAATGGGTACAGCCAAGCACCAAATAGTCAATCCCCTTATCTAGCATGGGCTGCACGTATGTTTTCAAAAGCATCCTAGTTTCATCAGCATTCAACTTACCGCTTTCAATCAGTTCTACCAAACCCTTCCCTTGTTGTTCAATAATCGTGATGTTGCTCGCATGATTTTGTATCGTGCTATGAAATAAACTACTCGTCAATGTGCCTTTGGTAGCTAAAACCCCTACGGTTTTAGACCTAGAGTTGAGCGCTGCAGGCTTTATAGCAGGCTCAATACCGATAAAAGGGACAGGGTAGTTATTTCGCAGGTAATCAATAGCGTTTGTTGTAGCTGTATTGCAGGCCACTACAATCAATTTGCAGCCCTTGTCCAGTAGGTGTTCTGTATTTTTTATTGCGAGCTGAAGAATCTCATCTGCAGATTTTTCTCCATAGGGCGCATGCTTACTGTCTGCTAAATAAATACAATGCTCATAGGGCAGCAGTTCCTGAATCTCTTTCCAGATAGACGTTCCTCCTACCCCCGAATCAAAAATACCTATTGGATGTTTGTTCATAGCGCTAGTTACTGCAGCACAACTGAAATAGGTTTTCCTGTGCTTCCACTAGGAAATGAAATACCCAATAGTGCAGATATGGTGGGCGCTATATCCGGAATTTCGGTGCGTTCTACCGTACTTCCTTTTTTTATCCCTTTTCCAAAGAAAAGTAGCGGTGCATGGGTGTCATAAATTTGGGGAGATCCATGCGTAGAACCTGTTTTACCATAGCTTATAAATCCTGGCTTCAGCACCAAAAGCACATCGCCAGAACGTTTTTGGTTGTATCCGTTTTGGAGTATGTAGGGAATTCCGCTAGTATACTCATTCTGCCACATTTGGTCCCCTGTGTATACGCGATCTATAAAGTCAAAACCTAGATATTCCTTTGCTATATCCTCTTGCACCCGCTTTAGATCTAAATCCAAGTTTTTAATAATCTTATGGTCTAAGAAAATTTGTAGGTTGGAAAAATTCTTAATGATGTCCTCGGTACCGTACTTATATTTCAAAAAGTCAGAGAATTCAGTCTTTATGGTATTATAATCTACATACCCAGCAGGTATTTTCATGTCCTTAAGATATGCCGGCACCTCCACTGCTCCATGGTCGGCAGTCAAAAATACAGTATACTCGCCTTCACCCACTTTTTTATCCAAAGCGGTAAGTAATCGTTCCAAATCGGCATCTAATCGCAAATAGGTGTCTTGTATTTCCTTTGAATTCACTCCATATTTATGCCCTACGTAGTCGGTACTCGAAAAGCTAATGGCTAAAAAATCCGTATCGCCATCGGTACCCAAGCCCTCTTTCTCCAGTGCTTCTAATGCAAAATCCGTGGTGAGGCTATTACCATAAGGGGTGCCTGAAATCAAGCCAAAATCCTTTGTTTTATCCAAAAGACCAGTTGTATTATGCGGAAAAGTAGGCGAAGTTTCACCGTTAAACAATCCTTCATACGTATTATTATCAGCGCCACTTTCGGTATACGTGCTTATATCTTTTAGGGTTGTCCAGGCTCTTTTATAGGACTGCACCGCACCAGAGGAGTTAAAATCACTTACCCAGGTAGGCAGTTTATCCATGTAATAGGTACTGCTTATCCATTTCCCTTCATCCGCACCATGAAACCAATACGCTGCATTTGCAGTATGTCCTCCCGGTAGCACCGCACCTCTGTCCTTTATAGCTATGGCTATGGTTTTTCCGCGCATCTGGGTATGCAATCGTAGTTCGTCCGAGACCGTCGTAACGCTCATGCGATGGGGCGACATTTGTCCGGCGTCACTTTTAGTACCTACCGAAGCGTAACTATCGTCACCCGCACAATATACCGTCTCATCATTTTCTTTGTCATACCAATTATTACCAATAACACCATGGGTTGCAGGCGTAGTTCCTGTGTAAACCGATGTATGCCCTGGACCGGTACTTGTTGGCGCATAATTAAAATGGTTGTTCTTACAGTTGAAGCCTTCGGTAATCATCCGCTTAAATCCCCCTTCTCCGTACTGATTGTAAAAGCGTGTTATGTAATCATAACGCATCTGATCCACCACTATACCAACCACCAACTTAGGCTTGGCTCTCAAATGAGTATCATCTTCTACCTTCGACTTCTTTTGCCCGGTTAGGGTGAAGACTGAAAAGAGACTAATAAAAATGAAACGAAAAACGAAACCACGACTAAAATCCATACCTATATATTTATAAGGTAAAAGTAAATAAAATCTCCCTTAAAAGATGAAATCAAGGTCAAATCAAGCCCTTTATTGTTACTTTTACATTCAGAAACCTATTTAAAACGCATGAACTATTTAGCGTCTATTGGAAGCTATGCCATTATGGTCCGGGAAGTTTTTAAAAAACCCACCAAATGGCGTATCATGAAATCTCTTATTTTAAAAGAAATAGACGAACTCATCTACGGGTCTCTTGGTATTATTATTTTCATTTCTTTTTTTATTGGTGCCGTTGTTGCCATACAAACGGCTCTAAACCTTACCAGTCCTTTAATCCCTAAAAATCTCATTGGCTTTGCTACGCGACAGTCCATTATTTTAGAATTTGCACCCACTTTTGTGTCGGTGATCATGGCAGGGAAAGTAGGTTCTTACATCACATCCAGTATAGGTACCATGCGCGTTACCGAACAGATAGATGCCTTAGAGGTTATGGGGGTGAATTCCTTGAACTACCTCGTATTTCCAAAAATAGTAGCCATGCTCTTTTATCCATTTGCCATAGCCATAGCTATGTATGTAGGTATTTTTGGTGGATGGTTTGCCGGTGTTTTTGGCGGATTTCTAACCAGTGCGAATTTTGTTGAGGGACTACAGATGGATTTTGTTCCGTTTCATATCGCCTATGCTTTTATAAAAACATTAATCTTCGCCTTCGTTATTGCCACCATTCCTTCCTATCACGGATTTTACATGAAAGGGGGCGCACTGGAGGTTGGTAAAGCGAGTACCACATCCTTTGTATGGACCAGTGTGGTTATTATTATATTGAATTATCTGCTAACACAACTTTTGCTAGGCTAATGATAGAAGTAAACGACATACACAAATCATTTGGAGATGCCCATGTGCTAAAAGGAATAAGTACGGTTTTTGAGAACGGAAAAACCAATTTGATTATAGGTCAAAGTGGGTCAGGTAAAACCGTATTCTTAAAATGCCTGTTAGGCTTATTTTATCCAGAACAAGGAGATATCGTGTATGACGGAAATAGCTATGCTTCCCTTCCTGATAAGGAAAAAAGAAACCTGCGGCAAGAGATGGGTATGGTTTTTCAAGGCAGTGCGCTTTTTGATAGTATGACGGTCGCCGGCAATGTTATGTTTCCGTTAGAAATGTTCACCAAGCAACCTAAATCGGAAATGACAGATAGGGTAGATGCCGTTCTTAAAAGGGTAAACCTAATTGATGCACACCATAAATTTCCTTCTGAAATATCTGGGGGGATGCAAAAAAGAGTTGCTATTGCACGTGCCATTGTTATGAATCCTAAATACCTATTTTGCGATGAGCCAAACTCTGGTCTAGATCCCAAAACCGCTATATTGATAGATAACCTCATCAAAGAAATTACGGAGGAATACGATATTACCACGGTTATAAATACCCATGATATGAACTCCGTAATGCAAATTGGAGAGAAAATTCTATTTCTAAAAGACGGACTCAAGGAATGGGAAGGCACTAAGAACGAAATCTTCAAAACCGATAACGAAGCAGTTACCGATTTTGTGTATTCTTCGGATCTTTTCAAAAAAGTACGACAAATGTATATTGAGGAGCGGAACTAGAGGGTTACTACGAATCTGGTGCTGCCAATTACACGCTATTCTTATCCAAGGTCTATCAATCTAAACTAACTTCTTTGATCTGAAGGTTTTTGTTTTGCAATCGGAGCTTCAACCACTCGTGCAATTTTTTTATATCCTTCTCCGTCTGAAAGCGTTTTGCTTCCTTTTTCCAAGTCACCTCAAACACGGGAATGGTATCCGTTTTAGCAAAATCGGTGGAAATCATGTAGGAATACGCCAGTCTATCTAAATTCTCATAATTCGTCTTGGCCTCTAAACTTATTTCCGGAAAAGGAATCTGTCCTGCTGTTCCCTTGTTCAATCGCATGAGTTCCGATTCTAAAAAAGAGATTTTTTCATCCTTACTAGACAATTGGTTCTTCTGTGACTCGTACAGTTCATTAACATATTTAAGTTGATCGCCCGCTTCATTTTTAGACCCTTGCACCACATTCAGTGTAGTTCCATTTAGTTTAGGATACTCGGTCATCTGAGTCTTCCACGTCGAAATAATATTATCCGGTATGGTCTCATTACCCATAAACACAACTTCTACTAGGGAGTTCTTCCCTTCATTAAATTCAATATCCGTTAGATTATCTAAAAATCGACCTTCCCCTGAGAATTGATACGGGGCAATTTTCTCCTTAACAAAACGGGTTGCATCCTTACGGAATAGGGATTGTTGAAACACATTATAAAAGGTAAATCCAGCAGGTACCATTACAAGGATAGCGACTAGAGATGCCATTCGTGCTATAAACCTACGCCGTTGCGAATTCACATAGCGCACCATGGGAAAGCGCAGTAATTTAATGACCAAGAAGGTAGCCAAGGCAATAAAAATGGTATTAATGGTAAACAGGTACATGGCACCCGCAGCATAATCCCAATTGCCTATCGCTAAGCCAAATCCAACGGTACACAATGGCGGCATTAATGCGGTGGCAATAGCAACCCCAAAAATAACACTAGCAATGGTTCCCTTCTTTGCCCTAGCGATGACCAAGGCCAAACCACCAAAAAAAGCAATTAAGACATCTCTAATATCCGGTGCTGTTCTGGCTAGTAACTCCGAGGATTCATCTCGTAACGGAAAAAATTTAAAAAACAGAAAAGCGGTCAGAACACTCAAAACCACCATCACCCCAAAATTCTTTAAGGACCTTTTAAGCGTGTCTATATCATTGATACCAATAGACATGCCAATACCCAAAATTGGACCCATGAGCGGAGAAATAAGCATGGCTCCGATAACCACGGCGGTAGAGTTAGCATTTAACCCTATGGAGGCGATGAATATAGAACAGATAAGAATCCAAGAGGTATGGCCTTTAAAAGGAATATCCGCTATAATCGCTTCTTTGGTTGCTTGCTGATCTGTATTGGTACGAATATCCAAAAGTTCCCATAAGAACTTTTTGGTACTCCCCAACAATCCCTGTAAATCTTTCTTTACATCCTCCCCACTTTCGATGGTACTATCTGTGGGAGTGCTATTATCCTGACCTGATTTATCTTGCATACTTATGCGTACTTATCGCCGAATTTATCTTTTACTTTATTCAGTACTTTTTTAATATCCTGCTCCTTAGCCTTGGGATATATTAAAAGTACATCTTTTTTATCTACAATAATATAATCCTGTAAACCGTCTACAACCACAATCTTATCTTTGGGAGAACGGATCATATTTCCAGAAGCATCCTCGGCCAATACTTGCGCGTTTACTACTGCATTACCAGCTGTGTCTTTATCCAGTTTATCGAATAAAGAACCCCAGGTGCCCAAATCATTCCAGTCAAAGGTAGCTGCCAAAACGTAGATGGCCTTGGACTGTTCCAAAATTGCATAATCAATAGAAATATTTTCGGCTTTCGGATAATTCTCAGTAATAAAAGCACTTTCTTCCGCCGTATTGTAGGCCTCCATACCTGCGGCAAAGAGTTTATATTGCTTGGGCTGGTATGCTTTAAACGCATCCACAATCGTTTTTACACTCCACATAAAAATCCCGGCGTTCCATAAAAAGTTGCCTTGCGCTAAGAATTCCTTCGCCGTTTCATAGTCGGGCTTTTCGCGAAACTGGTTTACGGTTTTGAGTTGAGCCGCATCGGTTTTATCAAATTCGATATACCCAAAACCGGTGTTGGGAAAGCTTGGTTTAATCCCTAAGGTACACAACACCTCTTCGTGCTCGCATTTTTCAAAACAGGCGGTAACATCTTTTGCAAACGCCACTTCATCCTCTATCCAGTGGTCGCTAGGCGCCACAATCATTACCCCATCCGGATTCATTTTCTGAATCTTTAAGGCTGCGTATAGTATACAAGGGGCCGTATTCCGCATGGCAGGCTCCAAAACCACTTGGTCTTGTTTTACCATGGGCAATTGTTCCAACACCAAATCGTTATACCGTTCGTTTGTAAGAATGAGAATATTCTCGGTGGGAACAAATTTATTTAAACGTTGGAATGTTTTTTGTATCAAGGTCGTTCCCGTACCTAACATATCGTGGAACTGTTTTGGATTCTCGGAGGTGCTTACGGGCCAAAATCTAGAGCCGACTCCACCAGCCATTAATACGGCATAATAATTTTTATTCATCTTAACTAGTTATAAGTTCTACTTCGGCATTGGGTTGAAAAAGATATACTTTCCCTGAACTCACCTCAACACACTCGTATCTTTTTGTTCGTCTATTGCCTTTCCTAAAAAGCTTTCCATTATATATTCGAAAAACACTCCCTACCGGCAATTCAAAAACGTAGGATTTATCTGATTGTTGTTCGTCAAACTTTTTTAGGGCGATGGATAAATGCGCATCCGTACTGCTACTCGCTTTCGGATTTCTAAAATGCCGTGCCAATAGCGGAAGTATCCCAGAAGGAAATATCTCTGGGCGTATAAAAGGAAGCATCATATATTGAAAGGTATGCTTCCACTCCAATCCGTGGGGCTTAATCTGCCTACCGTATTTTTCAAATGCGACCAAATGGGCAATTTCATGCACCAGTGTAATCAAAAATCGATACTTATTCAGCGTGGCATTTACGGTAATCTGATGCTTGCCATTGGTAAGCCTCCTATAATCTCCATGCCGCGTTACCCTTTCGTTCACTATTTTCAAATGCACCTCATTCACTTTAATGAGATCCATGCATGGCGCAACGGCACGTTCGGGCAAGTATGTACTAAGGACGCTTTCCATTCCTACAAAAATACCTGAAAAAATAGGATTGGGTAGATATTCTATTGGTTTTTAGTTGGTACTGCATGCGATGGCACTTCGATTGGGTTCTCGATACAAAACCACTTGCAGGGTTTCACTTGAACTGACAAGGTGAGAACAAAACAAACGTTGTCACTTCGAGTGAATTTACGAGGTACGAGAAAATTAGTATCGAGAAGCTCACGTGTTCCCAAGGTTCTCGATACAAACTCCCTTTCAGGACTTTACGCGAACTGACATTACTACCTGAAATAGTCAAAATGCACAATCGGTATAATTATATTTGTTTTGCGTTTCAATACCTATAACTTTGGCTTTTTAATTATCAAGAGAATTACAACACGACTTTTATGAGAAACACAACTAGGCAAATAGGTATTCATAGCCATATCGTTTTAACTCCCATAATCAAGTACATGGCTATTTTTTTAATAGCCGTACACTTTATTTCCTGTAAAAATCTTGAAAAAGCTACGTATTTCAACGATATGGGAGATGCTGAATTTACCGAAACTGTTGGGAACTTAGAGCCGGTACTTCAAAAAAATGATATTCTGAGTATTACCGTAAGTAGCTTAAATGCAGAAGCCGCAGAAATGTTTAATGTTTTCAATAAAACGGAGTCCCAAAGAGCTGCCTTCAATGGAACACCCTTGCCATCTTCTGGGTATTTAATTGATCAAGACGGCTATATTCAATTTCCCTTTATAGGAGCCATCATGGCCGCTGGACTTACGAAGAAAGATTTACGCCAGTATAT
>CAZMUV010000080.1:0-15488 GCA_964569345.1 uncultured Maribacter sp.
GGATCTAAATCTATCTGATTTCCAGTTGTTGCAGGTATCGTTAAGGATAGCACTGTCCCAGCAAGTTGAATATCCTGTAGTTCATTGTTAGGATTTTCTCCGCCACCTGCTATAGTTGCAGCATCCAATTCATCTTTTAATTGCTCAATTGCTATTTGCGTTGAAGGCCCTGAAAGGGTAACGTATGGTGCAAACGGCACCTCTGATGCATTTTGTTCATCGGTATTTACTCCGCCAAGTATTGGGGTCAAGTCTACCCCAGTACCATTCGTAATATTTAAAGTATTACCTGCTAGGCTTAGGTTTTGCTCATCAGTATCGGTCTGTCCCAATATGGGAGCTAGGTCCACACCTGTGCCATTGGTTATGTTAAGCGTAGTTCCTGCAAGACTCAAGTTTTGTTCATCCGTATTTACACCTCCTAAAATAGGTGTCAAATCGACCCCAGTTCCACCACTAATGGTTACCGTGTTTCCAGCAAGTCCTAGATTTTGATTATCCGTGTTTGCATCTCCTAAAATCGGACTTAAATCCACTCCGACACCATCAGTAATATTCAAGGTTGTACCTGCTAATGTTAAATCTTGTTCATCCGTATCTACTGTACCTGCAGGCAAATCAACAAAACCACCATCTGTCAATGAGATACGGTTCCCTGTAATATTTAATTGCTGGTCATCCGTATCTACAGTTCCAGCAGGTAAATCAACAAAACCACCATCGGTTAAGGAAATTCTTGTTCCTGCTGGGTTAATGCTTATAGTCTGTTCATCCGTATTGTCTAAAAATAAGTTCAAATCAACTGTATTCCCCCTTTCAATTTCCAAAACATTAGTTGCGGTAAGGTTTAGATTTTGATTATCCGTTCCCGCATTATTTAATGCATCTAAATTGACCGCAGTTCCCACATCTGATCTTGTAAGACTCAAGGTATTCGTTGCTGCATCATAGGACAGGTCTGTAAGCTCATTCCTGTCATCGGTATCCATATCAGTGCCAATATGTTCAGCGATGTTTAAAGCATTTACTGAAATAGCATTCTGTACCGCATCAGAAACGGCAAGTACATCCCCGGCAATTCCAGTACCTGTAATCGTTGCTGGATCGGTCACTACTTCCCTAACATCGGATGCGTCTACCCAATTCACAATTCCGGTAGCATCGGTTGTTAATATTTGATTAGGTACCGCATTGGCCATATCTACAGGTCTAATAGTACCGTCAACGATCTCCGTAGAACTAACGGAATTGTCCCTAAGCTCATTGGCGCTAACAGAATCTGCGCCTAGCTTGCTTTCGCCTATGGAGTTGTCCTGAATATCATCTCCATTAATACCGCCATCAACTATGTTCTCGCTTCGTATGCTGTTTGGAGCAACCTCAAGGTTTATGGTGTTTCCATTATTTACGATGCTTATGGTGCTGGTAATATTTTCGATAGGGTCATTAGTAAGGCTAAAGCTTACTGCGTCGCAAAGGTTTATCCATTCTGTTCCATCAAAATAATGAATACACTGCGTATCTGTATTATAGACCATACCGCCATGTTGGGGTGTAATACCGTCCATCTGAGACGTGGTAACACGGGTTATGACCAATACCTTGGAAGTGCTTTCCAGTTCCAGGACCGAGGAAGCAGCTATATTCTGTGGATTATCACCTATTTTAATTTGTCCAAATACAAGGGTTGTACTCAAACATAAAAGCAGTACTAGAATCACTATTGGTTTCATAACGAGGTGTTTCAGCTTTAAAAATAGCGGGAAGACAAAAATAAGATTATCTCTAGGTCAACCTAAGAATAGGGAACAAAATATTGTGGTATTAGGATAAAGTGAGGACAAAAACCGTTAAACGGATATGGTTTTTTGAACCCTTTGCGATAAGATCTATTTTTATGCCGATATTTATAGACGCTTCGGAAATTAACAAAAGTTTATTGGTAGCGGTTTTTATAATACGGTAACATATCTTTTCTTTAAAGATTATTAAATAAACAAGAACACTACTAGATGAAAATAGCAAAAATCCTACTCGCATTCTTTTTGGTTATGTCCGTTTCCTTTGCCACAGGCCAAGACGAGGAGCGAAGGCTATTGATGGGTAAAGTAATTTACAAGAACATTAATGTAGCCAACGAGTATGTGATCAATTCTACAACAGAAAAAGCTACGGTAACCAATGATAGAGGAGAATTTGTCATAGAAGTAAAAGTAGGGGACCAGCTGGTTTTTACGGCAGTAAACTACCAATATAAACTCGTGAATATTACACAGGAAATATTAGATAGCAATAGACTTGTAGTTACCGTAAATGAAAAAGTGACCGAGTTGGATGAGGTAGTAATTACCCCAGACGATCCGGAAAGTTATTTGAAGGTGAAAAACGAAGAATTTAAAGGCTTCGAGTATGAAATAGACAGGGAAACGGAAGTAGAAAACGTAGCGATGTCAGATTTGGATAGGGGAATGCAAGACGGCGCTAATTTCGTAAATATATTTAGGGCGTTATTCAAATCTAAAGAGATTACACCGGAAGAAGGGCCTAAATTAAGAGTAAGTCAAGTACTACGCCAAGTATATGATAATGAGTTTTTTGTTTCGGATTTGAAAATACCGGTGGATAAAATTGATTCGTTTTTGTTTTACTGTGATAGTAAAATGCCCGCTACTACCTTACTTAAAAAGGAGAATGAATTTCAGCTTATAGATTCCTTGGTAAACCACAGCAAGACGTTTCTAGCAGAGCTAAATGAAGAGTAACTATTTTTGTTGTATTTGCTTTGTGTCTGCTCTTGGATTTTCCCAGACTGGCCCTGGTAAAACAATGGAAGGAAAAGTGGTGAGCACGGATGGTGATGTGGCAGCTACGCACGTAATGAATATTTCTACAAACAGCGCCACTATTACGAACATCAATGGTTTTTTTGCAATTCGAGTACGACGCAACGATACTTTGGTGTTTTCTGCGGTACAGTTTAAGAAAAAGGAGCTCGTGGTAACGTCCGAACTTATGGATAGTGACTTCATTACTGTTCCCTTAGAAGATGAATTGACAGTACTCGACGAAGTCGTAGTTACGCCCTATAACCTAACCGGAGATATTTCTAAAGACATACTATCCTTGAAAATTGACCCTGTAATAACAGCGGAGTCATTAGGCCTTCCTAATGCGCATGTTCGTATTCCAACAAAATCGGAACGGGAGCTTTTTGAGGCAACTTCGGGAGGTGGACTGTTGCCTGTAACGCCAATTTTAAATGCAATCTCTGGTCGCACCAAGATGTTGAAGGAACGGGTGGCGCGGAATAAGAATTACGATAGAACAGAAAGAGTCCGTGAGTTTTATGCCGATTCTTTGTACCGCACCAAACTAAGGATACCCGAGGCTAAAATTGATGATTTTCTTTATTTCTGTGAAATCGATATGGAATTTCAATCCTTGGTTGATGCCCATGATGTGCTGCGAATATGGACATATATGGAAAAGCGAAGTATGGCCTATCGGGAAAATAATAATTTAAAGTAACCGCTATCTTTGGCACATGGTTTGCCGTTGTATGCATATACCTTTACCTATTCAAAATGAAAAAAGCTTTATTAATACTCGTATTGCCTTTGTTAGCTTTTGCTACAGTTCATAAGTTTTACATAAGTGTCACTAATATAACCTATTCCGAAAAGGACGATGCGTTACAGATTACCAACAGAGTTTTTATAGATGATATGAATACCGTTTTAAAAGAACGCTACGATATAGATGCGGCACTTGGTAGTGATGAAGAGTCGGCCTTGGGACAGGAGTATTTAGAGAAATATATTCGCTCCAAATTTAGTATTACGCGAAATGATGAGACTATAGATTACACACTACTTGGTACTAAATATGATGCGGATGTCATTATCCTGTATGTCGAAGTTCCTAATATAGACCTCCCATCAGTTATGAGTATAGGTATAGAGAATGAAATTCTTACAGATTTGTTCGATGAGCAACAAAATGTCGTCCACTTTAACATAGCTGGAAAAAAGAAAAGCTTTGTTCTCTTAAAATCCGATACTAAAGGAATGTTAAATTTGTAACATTTATTAAGAAATCCTTTTAAAAACTTTAATTTCCCACTACTAAAAATTTAATTCAAAATGAAAAGATTTCAATACGCTTTTGCTTCGATTTTATTTTTGTTCGCTGCAGTTTCTGTTGCGCAGGAAGCAGGACAGAAAGAGAGAGAACCAGGGCATTCCAACCAAAGTAAGTTTAAACAATTATACGAGGAGTTCGCAACTCCAAATACCTATCGTTCTGCCTCTGGTGCTCCAGGGCCGGACTACTACCAGCAGCAGGCAGATTATGTGATGGATATTCGTTTAGATGACGAAAACGCAAAAATCTATGGCGAGGAAACCATAACCTATACCAACAATTCTCCGGATGAATTGTCATACCTATGGGTTCAGTTAGACCAAAACGTTAGGGCTAAAGATGCCAAGGCACTCTTAAAAAATGGGAGCGCAATAAAAGCGGAGAATACAGTTGAAGACTTTGCAAAGAAGTACCTAACGTCTAGTTTTGACGGGGGTTTCAAAATTGAGAATGTGAAGGATGCTTCGGGTAAAGCACTACCATACACAATCAATCAAACCATGATGCGTATTGACCTTCCTATGGGTCTCCAAAGCGGGAGCCAGTATGCTTTCTCTATCAAATGGAACTATAACATTCCTGACCATACCGTTAACCGCGCCAGATCTGGGTTCGAGTTCTTTCCTAAAGATGGTAACCGAGCTTATGTAATTGCGCAGTTTTTTCCAAGAATGGCAGTTTATAGTGATGTAGAGGGATGGCAAAATCATCAGTTTTGGGGTAGTGGAGAATTTGCGTTACCATTTGGTGACTATGAAGTGAACATTACAGTCCCCGCAGATCACATTTTAGATGGTACTGGAGTGCTTCAAAATCGGAAGGATGTATATTCTAAAGAAATGATGAAGCGTTATGAACAGGCGAAGAAATCCTATGACAAGCCTGTTGTAATTGTTACACAAGCAGAGGTAGAGGAACTGGAAAAAGATTTTTCCAAGAAAACCAAAACATGGAAGTTAAAAGCGAAAAACGTAAGAGATTTCGGTTTTGCTACTTCCCGTAAGTTTATTTTAGACATGCAAGCGGTTAAAGTGGGTAGCAAGGATGTAATGGCTATCTCTATGTATCCAAAAGAAGGCAATCCTTTATGGGAGGAGTATTCTACTAAAGCAGTAGCAGCTACTTTAAAATCCTATTCGTCACATACTTTTGATTACCCTTATCCAAAAGCGATATCCGTTCATGCTAAAAATCAAGGGATGGAGTATCCTATGATTTGCTGGAACTATGGAAGGCCAAATGAGGATGGTACCTATTCCGATCGTGTTAAATATGGTATGATCAGTGTAATTATACACGAAGTTGGTCATAACTTTTTTCCTATGATTGTGAATTCAGACGAGCGCCAGTGGGGCTGGATGGACGAAGGCTTGGATACCTTTATGCAATACATTGCGGAGCAAGAATTTGGCGATGATTTTCCAGAAGCCATTGCTCCAAATTCGAAATATCCTTCTAGAAGAGGTGATCCGGCGAAAATAGTGCCATATATGAGCGGCGACCAAAGTACAATTTCTCCTATCATGTCCAATCCTGAAAATGTGTATCAGTTAGGGCCAAATGCGTATGGAAAACCAGCTACGGCATTAAATATTTTAAGAGAAACAGTAATGGGTAGGGAACTATTTGACCATGCGTTTAAAACGTATTCTCAAAGATGGATGTTCAAACATCCTACGCCTGAGGATTTCTTTAGAACCATGGAAGATGCATCAGCTGTTGATTTGGATTGGTTTTGGAGAGGTTGGTTTTACACTACCGATTACGTGGATATAGGTGTGAAAGGAATTAAAAAGTATCAAGTCGCAAAAAAACCGGTTACTGGAGACTTGATGTCAAAAGTGTTTTTAGTGTCTTCGGACAGTGAAGGATACGATGCTACGTTAGAAGGAGTAAGTCCATCCGAAACTTCAAAAACCTTAAAAGCATTCATGATGGACAATATGACTGCTGCCGAAAGGGCTGCAGTAAAGGAACCCAAGTATTTCTTCGAGGTTACTTATAACAAACCAGGGGGAATCCCCATGCCTTTAATCGTTGAATATACGTATGCAGATGGTACTGTTGAGAATATAACCTATCCAGCTGAAATTTGGAGAAAGAACGATAAAGAGGTGAAACTGGTTATTTCTTCCACTAGTGACTTGAAAGGTATTGTTGTAGACCCCAAAATGGAAACAGCAGATATTGATATCACAAATAATTCTTGGCCTAAAAAAGAGGGGCAGAACGAGTTTGATTCTTTTAAGGAAAAAGTGAAAGGAAAGTAATTTTTAAATTTTCTAAAAAAAGCCTCGTTGATTAACGGGGCTTTTTTTATTCCGATACTAAACTTGTTTATATTTGTATTATGATGTCAACCCAATTTTTATTTATAAGCGGAGGTGAAATATTTTTCATCATGTTTATCGTGGTGATGGTTTTCGGTGCAGATAAAATCCCAGGTATAGCTAAAGGACTAGGAAAAGGTATGCGTCAACTTAGGGATGCCACCGAGGACATTAAGCAAGAAATTAAAAAAAGTGCCGATAAACAAGGCATAGATACTAGTATTATTACAGATATTCAAAAAGACATCGAAGAGGTTAAGGGCAGTATTGATACTGGTATAGCTAAGGATGTGAAAAAGGGTTTTGGAGATATTGGTAAACGTATTGGAGATGCGGCTGGTTCCGTAAAACGAAAGTAACCTAATGTTCGATAAGCTTTTAGATTGGGACCGGGAAACCTTCATCTATTTAAATAGCTTAGGTATAGAGAAATACGATGTTTTTTGGAGCACCGTTACTACAATTTCTACTTGGATTCCTTTATTCCTACTTTTTATAGTGCTCTTTTTTAAGGCATATCCAATAAAACAGGCGTTGTTTAGTATACTTACAGTGATTTTTTTGTTTGTATTTGTGCTGACCCTCACGGATTTAACAAAAGAGATTGTGGCTAGGTTACGGCCAAATAATGATATAGCTATCAATGGTTTTATCCGGATATTGAAAAAATCTAATGGCTACAGTTTTTTCTCTGGTCATGCTTCCTCCTCATTTTCTATTACCACGCTTGTAGTTCTCTTTCTTTGGAAAGAATTCAAATGGGTAGTTGTATTTTACCTATGGCCTCTGTTGTTCGCATTGAGTAGAATTTATGTAGGGGTTCATTTCCCCATAGACTTGATGGCGGGTGCTCTGGTAGGTGCCGTGTCAGCCTTGTTGTTTTACTGGTTACACCATCGTCTTATTTTACCCTACTTAGGGTTAGGCCGTCACGAATAGGCAGTAGCACCGTGTCTAATAACGGGTGGGTGGCTAGTTTTTTGTTGTACTCCTGTAAAGTTTTGGTTGTTTTGTCTTTTGGGTCTAGTTTCTCAATTACCTTTCCTGACCATAAAACATTATCGGAAAGGATTACGGTGCCAGATTTTGTTTTAGGCAGAACAACATCCAAATACTTCAAATAATCCTTTTTTTCCGCATCTATAAAAATAAGGTCAAAGGTCTGGTTTAGCTCTGGTATAATTTCTAGTGCGTTACCAGTATGTTGAAACATCTGTTGGCCATAGCCGCTTTTATCAAAGTGCTTTCGTTGGATGTCATATAACTCGGCGTTTACATCTATGGTATGCAGCTCCCCTTGTTTAAGCAAACCTTCGGCCAAGCATAAGGCGGAGTACCCAGTATAGGTGCCTATTTCTAATATGTATTTTGGGTTGATAATTTTAGATAACAAACTTAGCGTTCTACCTTGAAAATGTCCGGTAAGCATCCTAGGCTGTATGACTTTCAAATGAGTTTCACGGGTAAGCGCTCTTAATATGTCTGGTTCTTGCTGGGAATTATCGGCAATGTAGTTCTCTAGTTCCGCGGATAGAAAATGCATGTGTTTCTTTTTGCAAAAGTACCGATTAAAACATTATTTTAAAGTTTTGAAAAACATATGGAAATAGAGATAAGAAAAGCAACACATGCTGATTTGGAAACGCTTAGAACCATGGAACAAGGGGTTATTGAAGCGGAACGACCTTTTGATCCCACGCTAAGGGAAGACTCCATTCAGTATTATGATTTAGAAGGCTTACTGGAAAACCCTAGAGCATTGGTGTTAGTAGCAACAGATGAAGATGCTATTGTGAGTTGTGGCTATGCCTTGGAGAAACAAGGAAAACCCTATTTAAAGCATGAAACATATGCTTATCTGGGCTTTATGTTTACCGAGCCCGAGTATAGAGGAAATGGTTTAAACGGCACCATACTAAAAAATCTAAAGGAATGGGCGCAAGAAAACGGATTAAACGAAATTAGACTAACTGTTTACGATGAAAATAGTGCTGCCTTGCGCGCCTATGAAAAGGTAGGTTTTAAAAAGCATATTATCGAAATGCGTTGGCCTTTGTCAGAATAAGGGTTTATGATACCAAACTTTACCCATTGTTTCTGCCCTTATGAGTATTTTTACATAAAAACAAAGCTATGACGTTTAAGAATACACTTTCTTATGCCCGGGAACTAGATAAAGAAGATCCGTTGCGCCCCTATAGAAATGAATTTCACTTCCCGAAAGTTAACGGAAAGCAGGTCATCTATTTTACGGGAAATTCTTTAGGATTACAGCCAAAGCGAACCAAGAAATATGTGGATGATGTTATGGACGATTGGGCCCAATTGGCGGTTGAAGGTCATTTTTATGCAGAAAAACCATGGTGGGATTATCACGAGCGCTTGGCAGAACCATTGTCTAAAGTGGTAGGTGCTTTGCCAAAGGAAATATCGGTAATGAATACACTTACTGTAAACCTTCATTTATTGATGGTTTCTTTTTACACACCCACAGCTAAAAGATTCAAAATAATTTGCGAGGAAAAGGCCTTTCCTAGCGATCAGTATATGTTACAGAGTCAGGCGCGTTTTCATGGTTTTGACCCAGAAGTAGCAATCGTTGAAGTTAAGAAACGCGAAGGCGAACATGCCTGGCGTACGGAAGATTTTTTGGATAAAATTAACGAAGTAGGGGATGAGTTGGCTTTGGTGCTCATTGGCGGTGTTAATTATTATAATGGGCAGGTATTGGATATGGAAGCCATTACAAAAGTTGGTAAATCTGTGGGTGCTAATGTAGGCTGGGATTTGGCCCACGGCGTAGGTAATGTTGAACTGAAGCTACACGATTGGGGTGCCGATTTTGCAGCATGGTGTAGTTATAAATATATGAACAGCGGACCAGGAAATGCTTCAGGTATTTATGTTCATGAACAATATTTAGACAGAAAAGATATCCCTCGTTTTGAGGGCTGGTGGGGCACAAAAAAGGATACCCGTTTTTTAATGAAGCCAGAATTCGAACCTATGGAAAACGCAGATGCGTGGCAAATTAGTAATGCACCCATACTTTCCGTTGCCCCTTATTTAGCTTCGTTAGAGTTATTTGAAGAAGTGGGTATGCCAGCTTTGATAGAAAAACGTAACAAGATAGTGGCGTATTTAGAGTTTGTCTTAGGAGAAATAGATGCTGAGGTAGCTAGTTCTTTTGAGATTATTACACCCAAAGATAGGGGATGCCAGCTTTCTGTTTTTTTACATGGCGAAGGAAAGGCCTTGTTCAATTACCTTATGGAAAATGGAGTGATAACTGATTGGCGCGAACCAAATGTTATTCGTTTGGCTCCGGCACCATTCTATTGTTCCTTTGAAGATATGTATCGGTTTGGACAGATTTTAAAGCAGGGTATTCTGTCTAAATAGATAGTTTATCCTATGCATTTGGTAGTGAAATACAACATGGCTAAAGCCAAAATTCTACTTTTAATACTCTTTTTTGTGAAATGAAATCGTTACGCTTAATACTAACCAACGCGAACTATTTTGGACCCTCTTGGGTCTTTGCGAGCCTTAATATTCTTTTTGGTACGTGGGCTATCTATATTCCTCAGGTGAAGGAACAATTGGTTATTGACAAGTCGGAACTTGGTTTTGCAATATTTTTTTTATCGCTAGGCGTTTTTACTGTTTTTCCTTTTGCTTCCAGTCTAGTAAATAGGCTAGGCGTGGGTAAAGCTACTTTTTATGGGGTATTATTGAGTTGTGCTGCAGCGATGTTGCCTTTATTGGCTCCAAACTACTACGCCTTAATGGGTGCGCTATTTTTATTCGGTGCTACGAATGGGTTTACGGACATTTCCATGAACACTCTGGTAACAGAGGTAGAAAAAAAGGATAAAGTAAAATTTATGTCCGCCTCGCACGGCTTTTTTAGTTTGGGTGGTGTGTTGGCAGGTGTGGGTAGTTTTCTTATCGGTCCAATAGGAAATCCCGTGCTGCATATGGGGTTGGCGGTGGCCTTAGTACTCATTGTAAATTTAATGTTCTATAAGAAATATATAAATGTCACTGCTGCTTTGGTAGAAACAGAAGGCTTTAGCCTAAAACTGTTCAAACCTTTATTGCTACTGGGATTAATTTCTTTTCTTGCTATGGGAAGCGAAGGTGCCATTGTAGATTGGAGCGGCTTGTATTTAAAAGAAGTAAGTATAGCACCAGAAGCGTTGTGGGGTGCTGGCTTTTTAGGCTTTCAAATTACCATGACCTTAGGGCGTTTTATGGGCGATGCCGTAAGTGAACGACTAGGTTCTGTAAAGATGATTGCATTAGGAACAATTCTTTCTCTAGTAGGTTATAGTCTAGTGCTTTCGGAGGATACTTATTTGGCTATTGTCGGATTTGCTCTAAACGGATTGGGATTTTCTGTTATGATACCTGAGGTTTTTAGAATAGGCGGTAACGTTAAAGGCGTGGATTCATCTCAAGGCATCGCATTTATTGCCGGTACTGGATATGCCGGATTTCTATGTGCTCCTCCTATTTTGGGCTTTTTAGCGGAAACAGCGTCCCTAAAGGCCAGTTTTGTTGTTCTGTTATTCTGTGCGGTGGTTATTTTGGGAATTACCCTAGTGTTGAAGAAGAAAGAAACAAAGGTTTAAAAAATGGAGTTGTAGACTTTCAATCCAAATTACTTCGGACTTTAAATTCGGTGTTATCATCCTTTAGATTGGAAAGAAACTCCAACATTTCATCTGTTAACAGCAGTTGGTTCTGAGATTGCCAAAAAGCCGCATTATATGGAGATTTTAATTTAAAGACATCCTTTTGTTCGTTTACATTGCTCTTAACGTCAAGCCTACTAAAAGGAGCTGTAGTATGTAGGATAATTTCTATTTGAAATACTGTTGGTACTAGTTGTTCTTTTCTTTTGGTAGTAATCGTAGCTTTTTGTTTAGCATAGTTTATATAATATCGCTGATAGGAGTTGTCTTTTTTAAAGAATGTAGCACTTTCCATACGAGTTGTACGGTCATACTCAGCTTGGTTTTGAGATGATTCCGGAAAGATTGGGAGCGTAGTTGAATTAAAAGATAGGATGGCATTGTCCTTACCGTTTATCATGTAGTAGCCATATGATTCCCCAGAATTGTCATCGGCACCAGAGGAGAACTCCACTTTTATCGCGTCGGTGTTCTCTAGCGGTTTTTCAACAACCTCAAAATCGGGTGTCATTGCATTTATTCTAATAAATTCGCTAAAAATCCTAAAGAACGATGGGAATATAAAGTAAACATTGTTTTCGTCTTTTTTAATTCCTACCTGCCGCATTTGTTGTAGTTCTACTTCGTAGTCTTTTTTATCCAATTCTAAGTCGCCCGTATAAAGGGATGTTTTTCGTTTTACCCTTCCCTGCATGTCCTGTAAGCGCACTATGGTATCGTTGCGTCTAAGAAGTGCCCTTATAAAAAAAGTTTCTGTATGTGGTGTTAAAACATAGTTTTTGGTAATGGCGTCTTTTATACGTTGGAGGATGGTCTTTGCATTTGTAACGACTACTTCATCTAGATTAACAGTGTTTTTTTGCAAATACATCGTATCCTTTAAAGCACTATACGTAGTTTTTAGTTTTTCATATCCCGGACTGTAAAAGAAAACCGAGTCCAATTGGGAGGAAAATTGGAATCTACCATCCGCATTGGTCATGGTGTGGTCTTTACTGTTGAAAACGGAAACGAATTCTAGCGGTTCCATATCATCAGCGGTCACCACAATGCCCGAATGTGATTGTTGGCCGTAACCGCTAATTGCACTGCAAATTAAAAGAAAGAATACATTTTTGGTCATACCCAGTTTACACACCAAATTTGAAACAATAGATAAAGGTTTAACTATAAATTTTTCTAACTGTTATCCTGGGTTAGTACTTTTTATATCAAACCCAATTACGTTTTAGTCCACCATTATTCCAGTGAAATAGAGTTTAAAATTACCATCAGGTCTTTTATGCATCGCAGCAATATTAAGTCCGTTGAAGTTTTTATAATCTTCCCAACTAGTTACCATATTGGGTTCTGCTTGATTCCCTTTTCTAAAGGCCCATTCCTTTATCACAAAATCGTCTTCAAAGTAAAAATCATAGGCATCACCAGGTGTGTAGCCTCCTTCATTTCCGTAAACGATGGTCAGCTTTTGCATCGCTGTTTGTGACATGGGTGCTATTGCGGAAGTTTGATGCTCATAGGTATAGTTGTTTTTATCCCAAACCAATTGGTAGGGAGCCAATAACCAGAATTTATCGTTGATAAAACCAGCATCCGTTTTAGCAAGCACAGTATCTATCGCTTTTCTGTTATATGAAATAGTATCTTCCCGAGTCGTAAAAACAACATCGTTGCTTTTTGGTGCCCAAGACCACGTACGTTCAAAATGTGAGGAATCTCGGTCCACGTTAAATGAAAAGGTGATTTTGTTAACATTTTTCCAATTTGCAAATCCATTGGCATCTGCAATTTGCTCTGGAATGGATAGTTCTTTATCTGCGGTTTCAACTTCTTCTACCACTGGTTTTTGTTGCTCCTTGCAACTAAAAAGTAGGGTCAAGGTAACTAGGCCAAAAACTAACGTATTTTTCATAATCTCTCTAATTTTGTGTAAAGATATCGATTGCTGATTCTTTGTCCTATTTTTGTATCCGTCTAAAACAAGCTGAGAGTGACCTTCTTAAGAAAACTGTGTCTTATCATCGTAAGCAACCAATTCAAAACTAAATTGGATTCCGATGACCCTTATAAAGATATTTCGGACGAGGAACTTGTGCGGAAAATAGTAGAAAAGAAGGATTCAATGATGTTCGGGGTGCTGTATGACCGGTATTCCAAAATGGTGTATAATAAATGTTACGGTTTCGCTAAATCTCAAAAAGAAGCAGAAGATTTGACCCAAGATGTTTTTTTGATGCTCTTTGTAAAACTGGGTAGTTTCAAGGGCAAATCAAAATTTTCTACATGGTTATATTCTTTTACCTATAATTTTTGTGTTAACTATGTAAACAGGGACAAAGGTAGAAAGATAAGTGATAAGGCTAATACTATAGAGGACACGGAATATAAGCTTTCCGTCGAGATCACGGATGAGAATCTACTTGACCTGCAGGTTGAAAAATTAAAGAACGCCTTGGAACTCATTGAGCCTGAAGAGAAGACCTTGTTGCTGCTTAAGTACCAGGATGGTGTTTCTATAAGGGAACTTGAATCTCTTATGGAAATAAGCAGTAGCGCTATTAAAATGAGACTTAAAAGGGCGAAAGCTAGAGTAATAGAGACCTATAATTCATTACCCTAAATGTCAGAAAACAATACAAATCCGTTTAAGAGAATCCAGGGGGATCTAAAGGATGTTCCACCGGAGTTACGCCAAAAGGTGATGAACGATGTGGCTATGGCAAAGCTCATCATGGAAATGGCCACCTTATTTACGACAGATTATGCCTCTCTTATTACCGGACTTTTAAAAACCTCTAATAAAAATAAATAGTTGTACGATGAAAACTTTTAGTGAATTACAGGATACCCTTATGGAGAGTTTTGGTGGGTTAATAGCATCCGCGACCCAGATGGTGCCCCAAATAATACTTGGATTAATTGGTTTGCTTATTGCGTGGTTGTTGATAAAACTCGTGCTTTTTATACTTAAAAGGATGCTAAAAGCGGCCAAAATAGATGTTTTGTCCCAAAAAGTGGCCGACTCCAAGTTGTTCGGGGATAAACAATTGTCAATAGACCTGTTAAAATTGATATTGAATACGGTAAAAGTATTGTTGATTTTACTGTTTACGGTCGTATTGTCGCAACTTTTAGGATTAAAAGCTATTTCTGATGCTATTTATTCTCTTTTTGGGTACTTACCTACCTTAATAAGCGCATTACTTATTCTTGTAGGAGGTCTTTATTTGGCAACAGTTGTTAAAAAGGCGGTAACGAATCTAATGGAATCTTTAGGTGTTGGAGGAATAAAAATGGTTAGCGGAGCCATTTTTTATCTAATAACTTTCTTTGTATCCATTACGGCACTAAATCAGGCTGGGGTCGATACAGAAATTATTACAAGTAATTTCAGTCTTGTTTTAGGGGCCTTCTTATTGGCTTTTTCTCTGGCTCTTGGGTTAGGGTCCAAAGAAATTGTAGGTGATTTGCTAAGAACATTTTATACTAGAAAAATATACGAGGTAGGAGATAGTATTAGGTTAAAGAATATAGAAGGCCGTATTGAGGCTATAGACCATATTTCTATGGTCGTAAAAACCAAAAAGGGTAAAATCGTGGTACCGATTAAAAAAATCACAGAGAATACGGTAGAGTTGGATGACTGATGTTATTTCTAAAACCAAGGATAAGAGACTATTTCTTTATCAATAATTTCACTAATTTTGAAAGTCTTAAACAAAATTGAATATGAGTGCGAAAAAAGGAAAGATACAAGAAGCTATCGACGAAAAAATGCTGGAGGAAAGAAAGGTCTTTCTTTGGGGTATGGTAGATGATGACTCCGCAAAACATGTGATAGATAGATTACTCTATTTAGATATGCAGAACAATAAAGAAATTCAGTTATATATCAATAGTCCGGGTGGGTACGTTACATCAGGTTTTGCTATGTACGATACTATAAAAGGGCTAAAAAGCCCGGTTTCTACTATTTGTACTGGTTTGGCCGCTTCCATGGGTTCCATTCTTTTATCCGTAGGTAAAAAAGGGAGGCGTTTTATACAACCACACGCTCAAGTAATGATTCACCAACCAAGTGGTGGAGCAAGAGGTCAGGCTTCGAATATAGAAATACAAGCAAGGGAAATCATAAAGACTAAAGAATTAAGCGCTCAGATTTTGGCCGATAATTGTGGTCAGAAATTTGAAAAAGTCTTAAAGGATTTTGATAGGGATTTCTGGATGGATGCCGAAGAATCTATTGCCTATGGCATTGTTGACGGCATATTGGAATAGTTATCTTTCGAATTTTAATCATAAAAAAACCTTTGCA
>CAZMUV010000081.1:0-15213 GCA_964569345.1 uncultured Maribacter sp.
TTACCAGAAAGTGGAATCCGAACATGGCTCCTTACATCTACATGGAGCGTAACGGAATACACGTTATCAATCTTTACAAAACGGTTGCAAAAATGGACGAAGCCAATGAGGCTTTGAGCAAAATTGCAGCATCTGGAAGAAAAATTCTTTTCGTAGCTACCAAAAAACAAGCAAAGGATATTGTTGCAGAAAAAGCAGCAAATGTGAACATGCCTTACATTACAGAAAGATGGCCCGGCGGTATGCTAACAAACTTCGTTACCATACGTAAGGCGGTAAAGAAAATGGCAATGATTGACAGGATGAAAAAGGACGGTACTTTCCTTACTCTTTCTAAAAAAGAACGTTTGCAAGTTGATCGTTTGCGTGCTAAATTAGAAAAGAACTTAGGTTCTATTTCTGAAATGACACGGTTACCAGGAGCTTTGTTCATAGTTGATACAATGCGTGAGCACATTGCTGTTAAAGAGGCACAAAAATTGAATATTCCAATTTTTGCGATGGTAGACACCAATTCCGATCCTAGAGATGTTGACTACCTTATTCCTTCTAATGACGATGCTTCAAAATCTATTGACATTATCATGACACAAGTGACAAATGCGGTTGCAGAAGGTCTTGCAGAACGTAAGTCAGAGAAGACTGCTGGCGAAGAAGCAAAAAAAGAAAAAGAAGCAAAAAAGGAAGCTCCGAAAGCAGAAGCTGAACCAACTCCAGAAAAAGTCGAAACTAAAGCTACTCCCGTAGTGGAAAAAGCACCAGAACCAACCGTGGAGGCTGAACCAATAAAAGAAGAAGTCAAGAAAGAAAAAGCAGCTCCTAAAAAAGCGAAAACTGAATCTGACGACCTAACGAAAATTGAAGGAGTAGGACCTAAAGCAGCAGAAGCATTGACCAATGCTGGAATGGGTACTTATGCTGATCTTGCTAAAGGTGATGCAAATAAAATAAAGGAAGTCTTAACAGAAGCCAGTTCAAGAATGGCTCATTTAGATCCAACTTCATGGCCAAAGCAGGCACAAATGGCTGCTGATGGTAAATGGGACGAACTAAAGTTATGGCAAGACAATACAAAAGGCGGAGTTGAATAGAAACATCGTCCAGATTTAGAAAACAAATCTGTCTTCTCCACAATAGAGGTGAAAACAATTACTAATTATAAAAATTCCCGCCCTTAAAATGCCCTGAAGTACTGTGTATTTAAAGGGCGGGAATAACAATAAAACTTTTTAATTATGGCAAAAATTACCGCCGCAGAAGTAAATAATTTAAGAAAAGCTACCGGTGCTGGAATGATGGACTGCAAAAATGCATTGGTAGAAGCTGAAGGAGATTTTGACAAAGCAATCGAGGTACTTCGTAAAAAAGGACAAAAAGTTGCTGCCAAAAGAGCAGATAGAGATTCTTCAGAAGGCGCAGCTATAGCAAAAGTAAACGCAGATAATACTGCAGGTGTTGCCATCGTGTTAGGTTGTGAGACCGATTTCGTCGGTAAAAATGAAAATTTCGTAGCCTTAGCAAATCAACTTGCCGAAATAGCTTTAAATAACGATACTAAAGAAGCTTTTTTAGCAGCTGATTTTGGAGGTATGACCGTTGCGGAAAAATTAATCGAGCAAACTGGCGTTATTGGAGAAAAACTTGAAATCACTGCTTTTGACAAATTGGAAGCACCTTACATTGGTTTTTATGTTCACATCAACAAAATCGCAGCCTTAGTAGGACTTTCCTCTAAAGTTGACAACGCTGAAGTTTTGGTAAAAGATTTGGCTATGCAGGTAGCCTCTATGGGAGCCACTACACTGTCTTATAAAGATTTTGACGCTTCTTTTGTATTATCTGAAACTGAAGCAAGAATTGCAGTTATAGAAAAGGAGAATGAAGAATTGGTGCGTTTAGGAAAAACACTAAAAAATGTTCCCCAGTATATTTCCATGGCTCAATTAAACCCTGAGGTTATGGCCAAAGCAGAAGAGGATGCAAAAACCCAATTAAAAGCCGAAGGTAAACCAGAGCAAATCTGGGATAAAATCCTTCCTGGCAAAATGGATCGATTCATATCTGACAATACTACATTGGATCAAGAGCAATGCCTTTTAGATCAAAATTTTATCAAGGACGAAAAAATGAGTGTTGCCAAATATGTTGAATCATACGGCGATGTTTCCGTTACTGGTTTTAAACGTGCTTCTGTAGGTTAAAAATAAGTACTATATATCTTATCAGAAAACCCCTAAGCTTTTGCTTAGGGGTTTTTATTTACATTAAGATTACTATTGTCTTAACCAAGCATTCCTTAACTCTGAAAAATCAGTAGAAACGCCTTCTACCACAACTATTTTATTCTCTAACAATACTGGCAAACCTACTTCACCCTCCAAAACAATTACCTCGCCATTTCGAAGTAGTTCTATTTTTATTTTCATATCCTGAGACCAACCATAGCTAGAAGCAATAATCGAACGAAGAGACTCCAAGCTTATATCAGTACCATTAATCCTTTTAATTATATCGCCAGCTCGTAACCCTATATTCTTGTAAAAGGAGCTCAGAGGTATATTTTCGCAAACAAAAATAGCGCTATCATTCTCTATATCTAAGTCTATAAAAGGATTCTCCCCATCTAGAAAGTACCCAGTCTGCCGTTCCGTTTTCACCATCGCAAGACCTACCTTGGCAAGATACCTTGCATAATCTAACGGCACCTTCCCTATCACGTGGTCATCAAAAAAGGTGCGGATTTCTGGATAGGTCATAGCCACAATTTCATCTATAAACAAATCATCTTCAAAGGGTATTTCCTTACCGTACCTTTGAGACAGTTCTTTCATAAGCCACAGTATGCCTTTTTCCCCTCCACTTTTCTCCCTAATCAAAATATCAAGTGCCATATTGATTAACGCACCCTTTTCATACACATTCTGATAATTGCTTGCATAAGGCTCCTCTAATATATTCTTACTCATTACTGTAAACGACATCGTATCGTCATAAGCTTTAGCATTCCCAAACTTACCAATGATGCGGTCATAAAATTCAGCTTCGTCTATAAGTCCTTGATTAATCTGGAACAAATTAGCGAAGTACTCCGTTGTGCCTTCATACATCCATAAGTGTTTGGACATTCTAGGATTATTAAAATCAAAGAACTGTATTTCTTCAGAGTGTATGGACAAAGGAGTTACGATATGAAAAAATTCATGCGACACCACATCCACCATAACCTGTTCCAAGCGCTCTTTTGACATCGCTTCGGGTAGAACTACTACCGTAGATGTGTGATGCTCCAAAGCTCCAAAACCTTGGGCATCAGGCATATTCAATTCTGATAAATAAAGTAGGATTGCATATTCCTTTGTACTGTCTACATCTCCAAGAAACGCTTTCTGTGCCATCATCATTTCCTCCATACGCTCCATTAAATCAGCAGCTTTATAGACCCCGTTAGGTGAATACACGCTTAGCGTTACCAGAATATCATTAACAGCAAAGGTTTCTATATTTGGCCGTGCATATAGTATAGGGTTATCAATCACCTCAAAATACCGCTTGGCTACAAAACTATCCCATGCTGGATCAAGCTTTCTTCCTGGCTCCTGTTGCAATGTGGTGGTAGCTACAATATCTAATGGTTTTCGCACCAAAATAGTATAAGGTACTTCTTTGTATCCATCAAAATAACCTATAAATCCGTGAAGATTTAGCATAAAATTCTCACCCTCTAGTATGTTTGTGCCAGCTGGAGAAAAGACAGGGTCGTCCATATCCTTTTCTGTATCATAAGTGTCATTTACCCAATAGATAATCTTATCCAAACGCTTAGCATTAGAAATATTCCAAGAATTAGCATCCTCCTTCACCACTTGCATTACCTTACCGCTATAATCCAAAGCGACTAAATCCTGAACATAGGTGCCATAGTTATCCGAACTATATGTGCCCGGAACAGTTTTTGGTATCCTAAAAGAAACCACATCACTCATAAAGGCTCCTGGATCTATAGAAACTTCTACCTTATCATTTTTAATGTTGACCAAATCCAAAGAAGCCAAAATTGGAACTTTATCTATAGTCACCAATGACTTTCCTGCTCCACAGCCATAAACCGTACCAAGCACCCCTAACAAAATCAATACTTTTCTCATAAAATCCAATTCATTTAAAACGCTATCATTCATACTCAATCATCAATACTACAAAAGAATATTAAAACCTTAAGTTGCGTTTTTGAATATTAGGAAATAATTATGTTTTTAACACCGTCGTCTAGCTAACGCTCCCATAGATTATTTTCATTATTTTTGTTTTGAAATAACATAACCATGCAATACAAAAGAATACTTCTAAAATTAAGCGGCGAAGCTTTGATGGGCGAAAAGCAATACGGAATCGACTCCGATAGGCTTAACGAATATGCCAAAGAAATTAAGGAAGTGGTTGGCCAAGGCATACAAGTGGCCATCGTCATAGGAGGTGGGAATATTTTCCGTGGTCTTGCAGGAGCAGCTACAGGAATGGATCGTGTTCAAGGCGACCACATGGGAATGCTGGCAACGGTTATCAACGGCCTGGCTCTTCAAAGTGCGCTAGAAATGCAGGATGTACAGACTAGATTACAGTCTGCAATACAAATAAACGAAGTCGCGGAACCTTTTATTAGACGTAGGGCCATGCGACATTTAGAAAAGGGACGTGTAGTTATTTTTGGTGGAGGTACCGGAAACCCATACTTCACAACAGATTCCGCCGCAGTACTCCGTGCCATAGAAATAGAGGCTGATGTAATACTTAAAGGTACCCGCGTAGACGGAATTTATACATCTGACCCAGAAAAAGATAAAAACGCCACAAAATTTGATACCATATCCTTCCAAGACGTTCTTAACAAAGGCTTAAAGATAATGGATACGACAGCGTTCACCTTAAGTCAGGAGAATGAGTTGCCTATTGTTGTTTTTGATATGAACAAAAAGGGTAATTTGCTTAAAATTGTTAACGGAGAGCATATTGGAACCACAGTGAATATGTAGATTTGGTATAGTTTATGATCACACTATAGAAAACAGTACTATGAACGAAGAGATAGATTTTATTTTTGATGCCGCAAAGGAAGGTATGGATGCTGCTATTTCCCACCTAGAGCGCGAATTTGTAAAAATACGTGCAGGGAAAGCAAGTCCAACCATGTTATCATCTGTTATGGTAGATTATTATGGCTCACAAACACCGTTGTCGCAAGTAGCGAACATTAATACACCCGATGGTCGCACCATTTCGGTTCAACCATGGGAGAAGAACATGCTTCAAGAAATCGAAAAAGCGATTATGAATTCTAACCTTGGATTTAATCCAATGAACAATGGTGACATGATTATCATCAACGTACCGCCATTAACGGAAGAAAGACGAATACAACTCACCAAGCAAGCAAAAGCAGAGGCAGAGCATGCTAAAGTTGGTATTAGAAGCGCACGGCAAGATGCAAACAAAGAAATTAAAGATTCGGATGCATCGGAAGACGTTCAGAAAAATGCTACCGCAGATATTCAGGAGCTTACAGATAAATATGTTAAAAAAATTGATGATTTCTTGGGAATGAAAGAAGGCGAAATCATGAAAGTATAAGTTATCCATTTTTAGTGATAGAAAAACGGCCAAAGAGCCGTTTTTTATTTTTGTACGGATTATGAATTAGATTACTATAATAACAAATCAATTACCTTTTCTTTACCTAAGCTAAACCAAGAATACATAGCTAGGGATTGCTTTGCTAATAAAGTAGAATGGAAAAAGAATGATTTATTGCGGAAAACATAAATACTAAATAATAATATAACCAAAAACGTTATTTTAAATCCCTCAATCTAGGAACACTTAAACACATTAGTTACCTTTGCTAACTGCTAAAAATAGCTATGGTAGCAAAACTCACACAAGGATTTTGGGCAAAAACTGCAAGAATCATTCTTAGGAATCGTATTCTTATTCTATTATGTATTGCTGCCGTTACGGTCTTTTTAGGGATGCAATGGCAGAACATGCAGTTTTCCAACTCTCCAGCTAACCTTTTACCAGATGACCATCCCGTTAACCAAGAATACCGTTCGTTTCTGAGTCAATTTGGCGAAGAGGGTAATGCAGTGGTTTTTGCCGTACGCGATAGCGCCTTGTTCAATCCTACGAATTTTAATCGTTGGAATAAGTTCAGCAAACAGTTAGGAGCCTTCCCTGAAGTAGATTTTGTACTTTCTACAGACAATCTACAAGAATTAATTAAGGATAATGACAAACAGGAATTTGTCATGCAACCTTTGATAAAAAAGCAACCGGAAACCATCCAAGAGGTAGACAGTATTGTCCAGCATTTATTCAACGACCTTCCTTTTTACGACAATCTTATTTATAACAAGAAGAGTAGCACTATTCGTACGGTCATGTATATGGACAAGGACATTATAAACACCAGTGTCCGTAAAGATTTTGTTTTGAAAGACATGATGCACTTGGTGAATCGCTTTGAAAAAGAAACCGGGTTGGACGTTCGTATATCAGGCATGCCATATGTTCGCACCATGAATTCCCAAAACATCATTGATGAGATTGGGAAATTTATCTTAGCGGCACTAGGCGTTACATCGCTTATATTTTTCTTTTTCTTTAGAAGCATACGCGCCACCTTTATATCTATGTGTGTGGTCATTATCGGAGTCATGTGGGCTTTTGGAATACTCGGCCTACTGCAATATGAAATTACCGTGCTTACTGCCTTGATTCCACCATTAATAATAGTAATCGGTATTCCCAATTGTATTTTCCTTATCAACAAGTACCAGCAAGAGGTAAAGAAACATGGGAATCAAGCACTTTCCTTGCAGCGTGTTATTTCTAAAATTGGAAACGCTACCCTAATGACCAATGTAACCACGGCGTCCGGGTTTGCAACCTTTATCATAACTGATAGTAAATTATTAAAAGAATTTGGGATTGTTGCGTCAATCAACATCATAGGTATCTTTATAATCTCCCTACTTATCATACCCATCGTGTATAGCTTTATGTCACTCCCCAAAACAAAGCACTTAAAGCATTTGAACAAAAAATGGATTGATGCTTTCGTAAATTGGATGGAAGGAATTGTAAGAAAACAAAGAATATCGGTCTATATCGTATCTATTTCATTACTCGTATTAAGCATTATTGGTATTTATCAGATAGATATTTCTGGAAGTCCCATAGAGGATATGCCAAAAAATGCAGATTTTTTTAAGGACATCCGCTTTTTTGAAGAAGAATTCGATGGCATTATGCCCGTAGAAATCGTAATAGACACAAAAACTCCGAAAGGAGTACTTAAACCTGCTACGCTAAAACGCATAGATCGCCTTGGACAAGTGGTAGATGAAATACCAGAGCTCTCCAAACCGGTTTCAGTTGTAAATTTAGTCAAGTATTCCAAACAGGCCTTTTATAATGGAATTCCCAAATATTACCAGCTTCCCACAAGTCAAGAAAATACTTTCATTATGGATGTTGCCCGTAAATCGTCCGACAACAGTGACCTCCTTAAAAGTTTTGTAGACAGTACTGGACAGACAGCAAGAATGACCACCTTTATGCGCGATGTAAACACAGAACGCATGGAGGAAATAGAGCAAAGTTTACTGGACAATATCACTAAAATTTTTCCAAAAGAACGCTACACTGTATACATGACGGGTAGTGCCCTTATTTTTTTGAAAGGAACAAAGTATCTGGTAAAAAACCTTATTATGTCCTTGGCACTGGCTATTGGGCTCATTGCCTTGTTCATGGCCTATTTATTTCGCTCTTTTAGAATGATTATCATATCACTGATTCCGAATTTACTCCCACTAATTGTAACCGCTGGTATTATGGGTTTTGTGGGAGTTCCTATTAAACCATCGACCATTTTAGTATTCAGTATCGCTTTTGGAATATCCGTAGATGACACCATACACTTCCTTGCCAAATACCGTCAAGAACTGACAGCGAGTAAATGGCGTATAGAAAAATCTGTTTATGCAGCCTTGAGGGAAACAGGAGTAAGTATGTTCTATACTTCTATTGTTCTATTTTTCGGGTTCTCCGTTTTTGTTATTTCCAATTTTGGCGGTACAGTAGCCTTGGGTGCCTTAGTTTCGGCCACCTTACTTTTTGCCATGTTAGCCAATCTTATCCTTTTGCCTTCTCTATTAATTTCCTTGGAACGTAGTATTTCTAACAAAACAGTTCTAAAGGAACCACAAATAGATATTCTTCCCAAAGGAGAGGATAACGACTAATGTTCTTTTTAAAAGCTATTGCATTTTAAGATGACTATAGATTCATTCTTTTTTATCAAAAAGCTATCTTTGGACTTTTAATTTTCAATTGATTAGACATGCACTCAGCAACGATAAAGGAAGTACTTCAAGGAAAACAATTACTACAAGAAATTACCGTAAACGGATGGGTACGGTCTTTCAGAAGTAATCGATTTATTGCCTTGAACGATGGATCTACGCTAAACACCATACAATGTGTGGTAGATTTTGAAAAATTTGATGAAAACCTTCTTAAGCAAATCAATACTGGTGCTGCACTAAAAATTACCGGAACTTTGGTAGAGAGTCAAGGTCGTGGACAATCTGTAGAAATTCAGGTGAATAACATTCATGTTCATGGTACAGCCGATCCAGAAACCTACCCAATACAACCAAAAAAACATTCGTTAGAGTTTCTTAGGGAAAAAGCCCACCTAAGAATCCGCACCAATACCTTCTCTGCCGTAATGCGTGTAAGGTCCGCACTCTCCTTTGCCATACACCAGTATTTTAGAGACAATGGCTTTTATTATTTCCACGCCCCTATCATAACAGGTTCAGATGCAGAAGGCGCTGGCGAAATGTTTCGTGTAACCACTTTAGATAATAAAAACCCACCCCTAACAGAAGAAGGCGCCGTTGATTACAAAAAAGATTTTTTTGGCAAGGAAACAAACCTAACCGTTTCAGGACAATTGGAAGCGGAAGCCTACGCAATGGCCTTGGGAAAAGTATATACATTTGGCCCAACCTTTAGAGCTGAAAACTCGAACACTTCTAGACACTTGGCCGAATTTTGGATGATAGAACCAGAAATGGCATTCTTTAATCTGGATGACAATATGGACCTTGCCGAGGATTTTATAAAAAATGTTATCCACTATGTATTGGAACACTGTACCGAGGATTTAGAATTTTTAGAAAAGCGTCTTTTAGACGAAGAAAAAAGCAAACCTCAAGCAGAACGAAGTGCTATGCCGCTATTGGAAAAGTTGAGATTTGTTGCAGAAAACAACTTCAAAAGAGTAAGCTATACAGAAGCCATTGGTATTTTGAAAAATAGCAAACCTAATAAAAAGAAAAAATTTCAATATCCTATAGAAGAATGGGGTACAGATCTGCAAAGCGAACACGAACGTTACCTTGTTGAAAAACACTTTAATTGCCCAGTAATCCTTTTTGATTATCCTGCTAAAATAAAGGCATTCTATATGCGGTTGAACGAAGACGGCAAAACCGTACGCGCCATGGATATTCTATTCCCTGGAATAGGAGAAATCGTAGGTGGGTCTCAACGAGAAGAGCGCTTAGATGTGCTGAAACAGAAGATTGCAGATTTGGATATCGATGAAAAAGAACTTTGGTGGTACCTAGATTTACGTAAGTTTGGAACTGCAGAACATAGCGGTTTTGGTCTTGGATTTGAAAGACTTGTGTTATTCGCGACAGGTATGGGAAATATCCGTGATGTTATACCGTTTCCTAGAACACCACAAAATGCTGAGTTTTAAATGCATTTCGTTATTTTTATAGTGAGTACAAAAAAACTATGCTAAAACAACACTTACAGTTTAAACTTTCGCAAAAACTATCGCCTCAGCAAATACAATTGATGAAGCTGATACAATTGCCTACACAAGCCTTTGAACAGCGCTTGAAGCAGGAGTTAGAAGAAAACCCTGCGTTAGAAAGTGGTAAGGAAGAGTTGGAAAGTCCGGATGATGAGTTTGAGGACGATTATGAGCTTGAGGATAGCGAAACCATAGAAGCCGAAGATATAAACATAGATGATTATCTAAGTGACGACGAAATACCGGATTACCGAACCCAAGCGAATAACTACAGTTCGGATGATGAAGAAAAAAGCGTTCCGTACGCAGCAGGCATATCGTTTAATCAGTACCTTCTAAACCAAATGAATACCGTGTACCTCAATGACGAGGAGTGGGCAATTGCAGAGTTTTTGGTAGGCAGCATTGATGAAAGTGGTTACATACGCAGACCTATTGCCGACATTTTGGACGATCTCGCCTTTACGCAAAACATATATACTGAGGAAAAGACCATAATGCACATTCTTTCCATTGTTCAAGCGTTGGACCCGCCAGGTGTAGGTGCACGTTCATTGGAAGAAAGTCTGATTATTCAATTGGAACGAAAGGGACTTACCCCATCTATTGAACTCGCCATTCAAATCCTAAAAAAATCTTTTGACCAGTTCTCAAAAAAACACTATCAGAAGCTAATACAAAAATATAACGTTACCGAGGCCGAACTCAAGGAGGCTATTTCGGAGATAGAAAAATTAAATCCAAAACCAGGAGGCTCCTACTCCGGTAATAATAGAATTGTTGAACATGTAGTGCCCGATTTTTCTATACGCATCGTGGATGGAGAACTGGAACTAAGTCTTAACGGTAGAAATGCTCCGGAACTCCATGTTTCAAGAGAGTACAACAACATGCTAAAAGGGTATAAAGAATCTCAGGACAAATCTAAATCCCAAAAGGATACGGTTATGTTCATCAAACAGAAACTAGATGCTGCAAAGTGGTTCATTGATGCTATTAGACAACGACAGCAGACCTTGTTCATTACCATGAATTCTATAATGCAGTATCAAAAAGAGTATTTTCTATCCGGTGACGAACGCAATTTAAGACCTATGATCTTAAAGGATATTGCAGACGAAATAAAAATGGATGTTTCAACTGTATCCAGAGTTGCCAACAGCAAGTATGTTGACACACCTTATGGAACTAAATTGATAAAGCAATACTTCTCTGAGTCTATGAAAAACGAACAAGGGGAAGATGTTTCTACAAAAGAAATCAAGAAAATTTTAGAGACGGTTATAAAGGATGAAGTAAAGCGCAAGCCACTTACTGATGACAAACTAGCGGCCATTCTAAAAGAGAAAGGCTACCCGATAGCCAGGAGGACCGTAGCAAAATATCGTGAACAACTAGGTATTCCCGTTGCCCGTTTGCGAAAAGAGATTTAATGAGAGTTCTCCTTACCATTGTAGCCTACCTGTTCCACCCTATTTTTATTCCTATTGGGGGAACAATCGCTTATTTTCTTATCACCCCAAAACACACACCTATTGAATTGCAAGGAGGGAATGTTTTACCCATATTCATCCTAACTGTTATCATTCCTATAGTCACCTATCTTATTCTGAAGAATATAGGTGTTGTTCGTACTATGTCCATGACTACAATAGCCGAGAGAAAATATCCAGTAGCGATACAAACTATACTCTTATTAATGATACTTTATAAGGTAATCCCGAACAATTATATTGTTGAACTCTATTTTTACTTCGTAGGATTAGCAGGAGCCTCGTTCACGTGCCTTATGTTGCTCTTTTTCAATGTTAAGGTGAGTTTACACCTTGTTGGTGCAGGAGGGCTTCTTATGTATCTTATTGCCCTAAGTGTTCATTTTGAAACGAATATCATTATCGCAATCAGTTTGTTCATATGTATCATAGGGCTGGTAGCCTCTTCCAGACTATACCTAAAAGTACATACAAAACCAGAACTGGTCATAGGACTATGTATTGGACTACTTTCTCAGCTATTAACTGTAAAGTATTGGTTATAGAATATAAAAGATAACGCCAATTCGCAATGGACTAAATCCTAGCACTTGACCATCTAATAGCGCTTTATCCCTAAACAAATCGCTTAGCGCGTAATACATGTGTAAATTAAAGGTGTTGTAGCCAACATTTAACGTAAGCCCATATTGGAATCGTTGTACATCTGTATTATAAAATCCGTTCTTCTTCCCCTCTATTACGGAAATAGACCTAGCCCCTAAAACATAAGCTGCTTTTACTCCTGCGTATAACCGCCAAAATCTGTACTCTTCTAGGGTGGAATTACGCCATCTAAATTCCAGTGGAAATTCAACCAAGTGGGTTTCGAGCTTACTTCGTTTAAAACCTGATACATTATTGCCAAGGGAATAGGATATACCATCAGCGGTCTCTGTAGCTATTAGATTGGAGTAGTAGGTATTTAGCCCCAAACCTAGACCAATACCTACCGCCTTTGTTCCTGTAGCATTTAACGGAATATCTTTGATAATACCTAGTTGCAGACCATAAGATAAATTCCTTTGCGTTATAACATCAGGTTTGTTTCGTAGGAAATTATAGGTAAGGCCAAAATAAAATTGATCCTCAAAATACCGATTGTCGTCGCTATTAGAAACCACCTCGACCTGACCGACCGCTTGCAAAATAGCCCCTAGAAAAACGAACAACAACCACTTTCTCATACAAGTATAAAGTTACTAAAATAAAAAACGCTCCAATATAGTATTGGAGCGTCATATAAAGTTTGAAAATTATAAACTGCCTACTGGAGATTTCTAAAAGCGTCTCCTTCGTATGTGGTATAGTTTACTTTTAATGCATTTACTTTTCTTAGCTCTTGCTTAATATCTGATATAATACCCATATTGGCATTCTTGTCTACTTTTAAGGCAGTAGTTAATACATTTTGAAGCTCTTGCGATTTCTTTGCACGCTCCATTAAAATGTAATCACCAACTTCAGAAGGATTAGAAAACTTGTCGTTCAACTGAATTTTTGGTTCTGTACCAAAAACCTTCTCATATTCCTTTGTTGGTTTACCAACATAGATATAAATTACCCTATCCTTTTTTTCTAGCTTTTTAATCTCACTAGCATTAGGAAGAATATTATCTACCTTTAAAGAACTATCCTTCATAACCGTTACCGTCATAAAGAAGAACAAAAGCATAAATACAATGTCCGGCAGCGAAGCCGTAGACACCGCTGGTATTTCACCATCTTTTTTCTTTGCAAATTTTGACATAGTGTTTATTTTATGTTTTGTTAATTAGCTGAAGTTTCTGCTTCTGATAACTTCTGAGGAAATAATTCTTGAATCCGTTTTACTTTTTCCTTTAATTCCTCTTTCACCGCATCAGATGTTTCAGGATTCAGATACTCAGCCTCCATGTCAACAAAATTCTTCTTGAACAAACGCATTGCCTCTCTATTCCTGAGATCATTGTACGCGCCTACCAATTCATTTTGAACGGTAATATAGGTGCTGTACTGTGTTTCTCTATCGTTCTTTAAAGAAATAATCGCTTTGCTCGGATTATCCGAAGAGGAACCATCTTTTGAGCCTTGACAATAATTACAATATTCAGGGCTTCCTGATGGTGCTCCACCGTTATCAAGAAAAGCCATTGCCTTTTCTCTCAAATTCTTTATTTCCACGATTTCATCCTCAACCAAAAGCTGTCCATTTCTGTTAATGTTTACAGTAAATATATTCTTCTGTTTGATAATTGGTGGGTCTTCCGTTGGCGGCTCCCAGGGTGGTAACATACGATCTAATCCCGCATCCGTTTCAATGGTAGTTGTTACCAAGAAAAAGATTAGCAATAAGAACGCAATATCCGCCATGGAACCGGCACTTACTTCTGGTGCTCCTGCTCTTCTAGCCATAATTATCTATTTTTTATTTACTGAACATATTTTTAACCGCTGGTATAATCAAAGAAGCTACAGCAATAATCGTTAGGATAAAAAATACATTCAATCCCATTCCGATATTTTTCACTGTTCCTTCATCTGACATTGCCATGAATTCAGGCGCAACGTCAGTTCCACTAGACAAAACATAGGAAATGATAACGACTAAAACAAAACCACCTACCACAAACAAAGTTTTCTTTAAACCCTGCGGGTTTGAAAACAAATTCTTCAAAGTAAACAGTACGCTTACCACTACAGCAACACCAAGTAAGATGTATGTAATGATGAACATAGCGTTCATGGCTCCGCTTTGCGCTGCTTCAGCAGCTGGCATATCCCTCTCAGGAAGCATAAACCAAAGTACTGCACCAATTAAGCCTATTGCTATCAATGCTATTTTTACAATTTTTTGCATAATAATTTAGGTATTAAAAGGTGATACTTATTTTTTGTGATCTACCAACATATCTATTAACGTGATAGAAGAATCTTCCATATCGTTTACAATACTATCGATTTTCGCGATAATGTAATTGTAAAAAATTTGAAGAATAATTGCAGTAATAAGACCAAATACCGTTGTTAAAAGTGCTACTTGGATATCCCCTGCAATAAGCGATGCACTTAGGTTACCAACTGCTGCAATCTTTTGGAAGGCCTGAATCATACCGATTACTGTACCCATGAAACCAAGCATTGGTGCAATAGCGATAAATAAAGACAACCAAGAAACGTTCTTCTCTAATTGACCCATTTGTACACCTCCGTAAGCAACAACTGCTTTTTCTGCGGACTCAACACTTTCACCTGCTCTATCCAAACCTTGGTAGTAAATAGAAGCTACAGGTCCTTTTGTATTTCTACAAACCTCTTTAGCTGCCTCAACTCCTCCGGAAGCCAAAGCATCCTCTACTTGTTGTTTAAGCTTTGAACTATTGGTGCTTGCCATGTTCAAAAAGATAATTCTTTCAATCGCAACAGCTAATCCTAATATCAAACATAAAAGTACAATACCCATAAAACCGGCTCCACCGGTGATGAACATTTCTTTTAACATTTGAGTAAAACCTCTCTCTGCTTCTGCGGGTGCGTCTTGAACTACCAGCGCTACCGCTGCTACTTTTGCACTTACCATATTTGTACCTGCTACAAATGCCCCAGCGATCGCTAGGCTTGGGAATAATTTTTTCATTTTTTTCAAACTTAAATTAGTTAGTTAATAGGGTTAAAGATAAAAAAAAAACAATATAAAAAAAGTAAAACTTCAATTGCAGAGAGGAAGGGATTCGAACCCTCGATACCCTTTTGGGGTATACACGCTTTCCAAGCGTGCGCCTTCGACCACTCGGCCACCTCTCTAAT
>CAZMUV010000082.1:0-14713 GCA_964569345.1 uncultured Maribacter sp.
TTGTGGGGCAAAAATAAGCATATAATATTGATGTCCAACTTTGGATAAAAACCTAGTTTTTTGTTACGGTAGGAATGATAGTACTAAGGCGAAACCCTATTTAACTTCCTCCTTAAACCAACCAGAATACATAATATAGGCTTCTGCGATACGGTTAATTTCTCCAAAACTTAGTTCTGGACTTATATCTTTTATCTTTTTAGCAGGCATTCCAGCAAAAATACTTCCTGATGGTACGTGGGTGCCTTTCGTTAAGACGGCTCCGGCGGCAATGATACTATTGCTTTCAACAATACAATCATCCATAATAATACTTCCCATCCCTACCAGCACGTTATCCTTGACCGTACATCCGTGTACGATAGCATTATGCCCGATGGACACATTATTACCAATAATGGTAGGTGATTTTTTATAGGTGCAATGGATTACCGCACCGTCTTGCACGTTTACTTTATCTCCCATTTTTATATAGTGGACATCTCCGCGTAGCACCGCATTAAACCACACACTACATTGATTTCCCATGCTCACCTCACCAACAATGGTTGCGTTTTCGGCAATGAAACAATCCTCACCTATTATGGGCGCTTTACCCCGTACTGCTTTTATCATATTACTTACTTTTATATCTCAACGTTAAAATTTCACAGACCACTTTTTACAATAAATTCTATATCAATCACGGTACTTTTATCAATCGTAAAAAGATAAAAAATCTTTCTTTTTAGAAGCAGACACCAATAACTCCTTTCCATTGGAAACAACTACACTACCGCCCTTACCTCTTTTATATTTAACCACTTCGTTTACATTTACCAAATACGATTTATGAATGCGGGCAAACGGAAAATTGGCTAATGCCTCCTCAAAATATTTTAAGGTCTTACTAACCAATATCTTTTTATTTTCTAGAAATATTTCTGTGTAATTGTCATCCGCCTTACAATATAGTATCTCGGCTATATTTAATACTTGAAAGCCATCTTGCTGCGGAAGGGTCAACTTTCCGGCTATTCCATTAACCTTGGTATTTAACACCCCTTGCTGTAAACTTCCTTCCTTATCCTTTACATCAGAAACGTAGTCCACCGCCTTAATCAATTCATCTATATTAATAGGTTTCATTAAATAATATGCTGCATGCTCATTAATGGCATCTTTTGCATAGTGATCATAGGCCGTAACGAAAACGGTTTCAAACGTTCTGTCTGGAACTTGCTCCAGAAGATCAAAGGCATTTCCGAAAGGCATCTCTACATCTAAAAATACCAGGTCCAACTCATTATTTTGAATAAGCTGCAAACCCTCCTGTATAGAAGCAGCTTCTCCTACCAAATTTACCTTAGGACAGTATTTACCGATATAATTTCGGAGGATTTCCCTACTATTGGCTTCATCCTCTACAAGTATTGCATTTAGACTCATATATCGTTTTTTAAGGTGAAAACTACTTTTGTTCCAGAGCCGTCTTTGTTTAAATCGGATATATTGACGGACACCTTGTTTTTGTTCATATCGTTCAATATGGCAACACGCTGTTTTATATTACCCATACCTTTAGAACGGTTTTTTTTCTGATGATGTGTTTTTAATTCTACAGATTTTCTTCTTCCAATACCATCATCGGAAATACAAATTTCTAAGGTATCATCTCCTTTAGACCTTACGCTCACCTCCAATAAACCCTTTTCTTCTCTATACCGAAGCCCGTGCCAAATTGCATTTTCTATATATGGCTGGAGTAACATGGGTGGAATCTGAAAACTAGGAATATCCAAGTGTTCATCTATGTTGATACGATAATCAAACTTATCTGGGAAACGAGAATGTTCTAGTTTTATATACAATTCTAACAAATTCAACTCTTTGGAAAGTGGGATAAAGTCCTCCTCGGAATTTTCCAACACCGACCGCATTAAAGTTGAAAAATCACTTAAATACCTATTGGCACTACGCTCATCACTTTTTGCAATAAAATTGTTTACTGAATTTAAAGCGTTAAAAATAAAATGAGGATTCATCTGCGAGCGAAGGGACTTTAATGCTAAAAGATTATTTGCCAGTTTTTGTTGCTGATTGCTCCTGTAAAAAAAGAAGGCCGCTAACGCCATAAGTACAAGACCAAAAATCAAGGAATAGATAACCCATCGTTGATTTTTATAACTTTCTTCAGAAAGTTCTTTTTGCGTTAAGGCCAGATCGTATTTGCTTTGGGACAATTCCCGTTCCTGCTCCAAACCAGAAATCCTACTTTGGGTAGATGCAATTTCCCTGTTAAAACGGGCAGCCCTGGAAATCTCCTGTTCTTTTCGTATATACAATGTATCTACCAATGCCACATAATCTTGATAGGTATCCAGAGCTAAGTTAAAATCTCCTTTAAATTCATAGACTTCGGATAACTTACGTGTTGCGTCTTTCTTTACTAATAAATCATCTTCTGAGTCGGCTTCAATAATACTTTTCTCCAGAAATGGAATGGCTTCGTTATACTTATCCTGAGAAATATAGGCATTGGCAATTTTATAATTGATGCGCTGGGTTGTAATTGTATCACCTAATTCGGCTCTGGAACTCCCCTTTTTTGGAGCGTTTAGCTTTTCAAGGGTAGCCAAACTGTTTTTACGTATGGCGATTTCTTCTGTAAACTGACTTTTTTTATTATAAAAATCAGCTACCTTTTCCTCTTCTTGCAAAGCACGTTTAGGCGCTAATTTATTCGCAAGCTGCAAGGAATTACCATAATAGGTTTCTGCCTCTACGAGTTGGTTCCCTTGTGCGTAGGCATCAGCTATTTTAGAAGTGAGATCAGTCATTTTTGGTGTAATCTGATTTTTGGTGGCCACCGTTAATCCTTCATTATAAAAGGAAACTGCGATTGAAATATCATTTAGCCCCTTTTTAGCATCTCCTAAGAGCTCATACATGGTAACGCGTTGATAGGGCAACATATTCTTGATTTCCCTAAGCGGATCCATTACTTTTTCAACGGCTTCAAATTGCTTTGTAATTCCATACGTTTTTGCCAACAATAAAGAGGTTTCTATTGTTTTGTTCGCAGCTAAAGCATCCTCAAAATTATCTACTGCCAAATCATATTGCTTATGAAAAAGATATATCTCCCCTAAGGTGGTCAATGACCTGGCCAGTTCCTTTTTATTACCAAGAGTTCCTAATTGCGCTATTGATTGGGCCACAAAATCGATACTCTTAGCGATATCCATTTTTTTATAAGTAGTTGCGGAATCCAAATAGGCTTGATGCTGAGAAGCTGTTGACCGAGATATAGAAAAGTTAGACTCTTTATTCTTCTTTGGGATATAGTGTTCTACCTGAATCAAAATATCATCTTCGCTCTTAATACGAAGCCGTACTGTTTCAAAACCAAGGTCTTCAATTGTAAGCAATTCCCCTATGGATGTATTCACTTCAAAATTCCCTAAGCCATCCGTAAACGTTTTTATTCCCGAAGATGTTGTTACCATAACCCCAGAAATAGGCGCTAGATTAGCCTTCATTTGAACCGTCCCCTTGATTTTCAATTTCGTAACGCCAGAACGATTTTGCGAAAGGCCCATGAAACTTCCTAGAAAGAAGCATATCGTTATGTAGCAGACAAATTTTTTCATATTGATAAAATAACTAAACAATGGAACTAGCTTTAGTTTGGAACACTAGGTCTTAAGGTCACTTATAAAAAGCTCATTATAGGTTTAAACAACCAATAATTACTGTAAACATAGCGGATTTACACGGTACAAAAAAATACTGAAAATCAAGTTTTAGGTCATTAAAACTGAAAATAAACACGGTTACAAACTTATCCAGTCACTTCACTCATTCAAAGGGGGCGTTCGCTCAATTCCGTTAGTACAAGAAATAGTTTGCCGCTAGCTTTACCCTTGTAACCTTAAAGCAAATAAACATGAAACAGTACAGAAAAATAATTACTACTTGTCTACTTAGCCTATCCCTGACCTTGGGCTACAGTTGTGAGCTAAAACCAAAAAAAGTTAACGAACGTATTATTGCGCAAGCGGTAGCGCCGGCAATCACAATCACCAAAAATAATACCGTGAAGATAGCGTTGCTTCTGGACACTAGTAATAGCATGGACGGACTAATTAACCAAGCGAAGTCACAACTTTGGGATATCGTGAACGAGTTTACCCATGCAAAATGTGGAAATAATAACAGACCGCAACTCCAAATTGCTATTTATCAATATGGAAACGACGGACTATCTTCACGAGAAGGTTATATTCAGCAGGTCCTCAACTTTAGTAGCGATCTAGATGAAATATCCGAAAAATTATTTTCATTGCGCACTAATGGCGGCGAGGAATATTGTGGAGAAGTCATACAAACTTCGTTAAAACAATTGGAATGGGGCAAAAATGCAGATAATCTAAAAATGATTTTTATTGCTGGCAACGAACCCTTTACACAAGGGAAACTAAACTATCGGGATGCCGTTACCAATGCCAAAGAAAAAGACATTATTGTAAATACCATTTTCTGTGGCAACTATGAGCAAGGCATTAACACAGATTGGAAAAACGGAGCGATGCTTACCGGAGGAGAATACATGGCCATAGACCATAATAGAACGATGGTTCATATAAATACCCCATTTGACGATATCATTATCAAACTGAATACAAAACTGAACGGAACCTATATTTCCTATGGCGCACTCGGAAGTTCTAAAATGGAAATGCAGTCGCTACAAGATAATAACGCTATGGAACTAGAGGAAGCGGTTGCTGTAAAAAGAGCAGTTAGCAAAAGTTCTAGATTGTATAATAATAAAAAATGGGATTTGGTAGATGCTTATAATGACAAAGATTTTGAACTTACTGAGATTAAGAAAGACCAACTACCCGAAGTCCTTCAAGATAAATCCAAGAAGGAAATAACGAGCTACATTGAATCCAAAAAGTCAGAAAGGGAAGAAATACAGAAAGAAATACAGTCCTTAAATGTAAAAAGAGAAGCTTACATCCTCAAAAACAAAAACGGAGATGCTAGCGGTGAACTTGAAAACGCGATGCTTAGAGCGATTAAAAAACAGGCTAAAGTAAAAAATTACAGCTGGGAGTAACCAGACCACAATAGCTTCAAGGCCTTTTTCCAAAAGGGAAAAGGCTTTTTTATTGTGCCGCAGGACAATAACAATCGTACTTACGCTCCTTTTGTCCAAAATCGTAACCTAAAGTAATTTGATGAAAACCACCATTAGAAAAACGGATATCACCCATTTGGTACGAATAATTATACGACACCAAAAAGTTCTTGATATTGGCACCTACGATAGGGGTAATCAATTGAAGGCGCTGCTCTCCAAAACCAGTTGCGGTTTGAAACTGGGCACCATCAAAACTTCTTCTATAAGAAAGTCCACCCCAGATTCTTCCAAAATCAACATCCTTGTAGATTTTTGCATTTATATCTACCGTTTTTTCTTTCGTAAAATCGGTTAATTGAAAAAGTATGGAAGGCTCCACTTGCCATTCGTTTCGCCCAAAAATATACCCTGCAGAAACCAAATACCTTCTAATATTATCTATAACCAATTGATTAGGATCGTCCGCTCTATCTCTATAATACACATTCCTTTTGCTCCCTAGCGCATTAATAATGGCAACATGAGAATAAAATTCTTGGAAATTATAGGACAAGCCTAAATCTACATTATAATAAGAAGCACTTAATTTTATTCCTGCAATAGAAGGATCAGGTATTACAGATCTGAATTCGGATTCGTCCAAACTACTTTGTAAAATGGTACCGCTTAATCCAAAAGATAATTGATTTAAAACCCTAACATCATCTCCACCTCCCATTCGTAAGTGGTGTGCATAGGTAAGTTTCATTCCTGTCTGAGAGTGGTAGCCATTCGCATCGTTAAATACTATAGCACCTATACCACTAGGACCATCTCCTAACCTAAAATGTGCATTTATAGTTTGTAAGCTAGGTGCATCATCTACATCGAACCACTGCTTTCTTGCCGTGGCACGTATTTTACCACCTTGACTTATCCCTGCCATGGAAGGGAATACCAAATAATAATTATCCGACAGATAATCAAAATATACTGGGATTCCTTCTTGAGCCATAGACTTGAGTCCAAAAACTAAAAAAGAAACTATTATTATGAATTTATATCTCATCTTGGAAAATAAGGCTTTGATTCGAAATGAGCCGAACATAATGTATAACGATATAACCATAACAATATTATGTAGGCCGAAACTTAGATTTCCTTTGTATTTTTGCACAAAATTAAATTCACATAAAACGAGTCGTGCTATTTAAGGAAACACTCCAAAAAAGCTTTCAGACAAATGATATCTGAATAAAAAAAAGCAACAGATGAAAGAGTATTCTATAACCGTATCGGGAACCAAGAATCCCACCATAATTAAATTTGAGGCCAATCACATTTTAGCGCATCGCAAAAATTATGAATTTAAGAATATTGATGACGCAAAGAACTCGCCTTTGGCGCAACAATTATTTCATTTACCCTTTGTGAAAACTGTTTATATTTCAGGTAATTTTATTGGCTTGGAGCGCTACGATATTGTGCAATGGGAAGATGTAAAAGATGATGTTGCCCAACAATTGGTAGAGTATTTGAATGCAGGTGAGCCTGTAGTAATCGAAGAGGATAACGGCAAACCAATACCTGTTACTGTATATGCAGAGGTAACACCTAACCCATCTACCATGAAATTCGTGGCCAGCAAGAAAATTGTTGCTGCAGCTTTTGAATTTAAAAACATAGACGAAGCAAGGGTCTCTCCGCTGGCGATGGACTTATTCCAATTTCCGTTCGTGAAACAGGTCTTTTTAGATGATAATTATGTGTCCGTTTCCAAGTATGAAGTAGCAGAATGGGAAGATATTACTATTGAAGTAAGAGAGCTGATTCGAAACTTTATAGCAGATGGGAAGGAAATAGTTTCTGATCAGGCTAAAGCTGTAAATGCAGTTGAACCTCAAAGTACTAAAGCCGAAGAAAAGCCCTTAGATTTGGACGATACCTCCTTAGAAATTATTGACATATTAGAAGAGTACGTTAAACCTGCCGTTGCTAGTGATGGTGGCAATATACTTTTTAAGTCCTATGAGGCCGATACCAAAAGGGTCAATGTAGTTTTACAGGGAGCATGTAGTGGTTGCCCTTCCTCCACTTTTACCTTGAAAAATGGTATTGAGACCATGCTCAAAAATATGATGGGCGACAAAGTGAACGAAGTAGTTGCAATAAACGGATAATTGCGTGCAAAGCTTAGATTTGAAGCTATTTTTTTTGTATTTTGTATCAAACACTAAATAACATTAATTATGGCAGTTTTAAAAGTAATAGAAGTTTTAGCTAATTCCAACAAGAGCTGGGAAGAGGCAACTAAAAATGCAGTAGAGCATGCATCAAAATCGGTTAAAAACATACGTTCTGTTTATCTGAACGAACAAAGCGCTACGGTTGAAGATGGCAAAATGGTGGATTACCGTGTTAACGTAAAGATTACGTTTGAAGTAAAGTAAGTAAGATTAACATAGAATGCAATAGCGCCTTTTTGGCGCTATTTTTTTTATTACAATTACCTCTTTTCAATATCAATTCATATCCCTAAAAAATTCACTAATTCGCGCAGTAAAGAAACAAGTCGGAAGTCATTCTTTGATAAAAACCGATATATGGAAAAACCAACACAGGTTTTTGTTTGCGAAAAAGGAGCTTGCAAGCTACCTTTAGCCCAAACGGAAGATATATTAACGCTTTTGGACAACTAACAGAAGCACATGCAATAGTTTAAAACAAATTTACTATATTAAATTCTTCTTTTATTTAGATAACTAACATCATTAAATATTTAAAAAATTCATGGAAAATTTTACCGATTACCAGCAACACGTAGACAGCTTTATAAAATGGTTCTGGGATGCCTTACCTAACCTTGTTATGGCCATGGTGTTATTGGTTGTAGGAACCTACCTTATTCGTTTTATCAATAGATTGACGCGGAAGTTCTTTAAAGCGAAAGATTATGACCCCTCTCTGGAGACTTTTATACAAAGTTTAATCTCTATTGGGCTTAAAATCATCCTTTTTGTAATCGTTATCACGCAGTTAGGCGTTCAATCATCTTCTCTAGTAGCCATTATAGGTGCGGCGGGACTAGCCGTTGGACTAGCCTTGCAAGGTTCGCTTTCTAATTTTGCAGGAGGTGTTCTTATCCTTTTGTTCAAACCATTTAAAATTGGAGATTTTATCTCAGCCCAAGGCGTGGATGGCACTGTAAAAGAAATATCGATTTTTACTACTAAAATAAAAACATTTGGTAATCAAATAGCAATCATTCCTAATGGACAACTTTCCAACAACAATATCATAAACTATAACTGCGAAGATACAAGGAGGGACAAAATTGATATTGGAATAGGTTATGGGTCCAATATTAAAAAGGCAAAAGATATTATGCTGGATATCTGCGGACAATGTAAAGATATTCTAAAAGAACCTGCACCAGAAGTATATGTTGGAGCATTGGCGGATAGTTCGGTAAACCTTACGTTGCGATTTTGGGCCAATAACGATGTTTTTTGGGCTGCTCATTTTCATGTTATGGAAGAAATAAAATACAGGTTCGATGCAGAAGGAATAGAAATACCTTTCCCACAGCGTGTTATACATAAAGCTTAACAGCTACAGTAAACCACAGATGTAAACTCCTGAACAAAATATTCGGGAGTTTCTATTTTTTCTTTGTTTGCAGCATAAAATCCTTAAGGTAATAGGGCTCAAAATAAGCTACATCTTCAAAGTCGCTTTTCAAATACTTTTGATGCGATAATACTGCCATTTCTTTTGACGAGGGCACGCAATCTGTCGAAAACGATACATTTTCACGATGTAGTACATCTTTAATTTTTTGGGCACCGCTACCAAGGATATGAACCGTTTTATTGTCCGTATACGCGCCAAACGAATGCTCATTTATAATTTTCGCTTCGGTATCCCTAATTTGTTTTAAGTCAGCATTAAAAACTGCAGCATACACTTCCATTCTTCTAGCGTCCAAAACGGGAATTATACAGTCATAACCTCCTTTTACCTGACTCGCCATACTCGTTAAGGTAGCTATAGAAATCAAAGGGACATCCAAAGAAAAGCATAGGCCTTTTGCTGCAGAAACACCAATTCGTAAACCCGTATAGGAACCTGGACCTTTACTTACAGCAACAGCATTCAATTCAGATAAGGCTATCTTAGCTTCTGCCATACATTCTGATATAAATACATGGAGTTGTTCCGCGTGGGAGTAGTTGGGCGTATTGTTCTCCTTTAATACCAAGATCTTGCCGTCCCTAGCCAAGCTTACAGAACAGTTAGTCGTCGCTGTTTCCAAATTCAAGATTATTCCCATACACCAAAGGTATCGATTAGCTGTAAAATGAAAAAGCCCGTAAATTCAAAATTTACGGGCTTTTCATGTATTTGAGTTAGTCTAATTTAAGGTGATTGGCATTCCGAAATAGAATTCCAGTATTTTTAACCTGAAGATATAATCGTATTTGGTTCGTATAACATCGGCCTCGGCATTGTCTACACGGGCTTGTGCTTGACTAAAATCAAACGAGTTCAACAAACCAACATCAAAACGTTCCTTCGAATATTGATAGGCCAAACGTCTGGCTTCCAATGTTTTTTCTGCAGCTTCATACGCTTTGGAGAAGGTAATAACATCAACATATGACTGTTGCACAGTCGCTTCTAGCGCTAGTTTATCCAGCTCTAATTGTAACTCTGAGCGGTTCACGCCAATTTTTGAACGTTTGATATTATTTTTAACGCTAAAACCATTAAAAACAGGAACATTTAGCTGAAAACCATACGAGATACCATCATTAGAATATAATTGAGTTTTAAAGTCATCCCTGAATGAAAAAGGCATGTTGGTGACTGGGTCTAGCCCAATTCTAAATTGATCTGTATAAAAAGTATTGTAATTAAAAAAAGTGTTTAGTGTAGGGTACAGAGCTCCTTTAGCTATTTGCAAATCTTTTTCAGCTAATTCTACATTAGCCTTTGATAATTTTATATCATTACGGAACTCGAGTGCTTTCGCAAAAATAGTCTTCGGAGAATTACTTAAAATATCCGAAGGAGGTATTTCAAAGGATTCATCTAGAATATCAAAATTCTCATAATCGTTTATTTGCAATAACTGAGCTAGACTTATTTTTGAGATCAACACTAAGCTTTCACCATTAACGATTTGTTGCTCTTGACTAGCGCTAGTTGCTTCTATATCTAATAATTCTCCACGAGGTACTACACCAGAGTCTACCAACTCGGTAATACGTTTTAAATCTTGTTCCGTAACCGCATACTGCGCTCTGGATACCTTTAAGGCTTCTTTGTTAGATAGTATCCTAAGGTATCCTTGTGCAACGCTTAATCGAATATCATCTTTCAAATCATCCAAACGATATTGATTAGCTATCGCCGTCAATTTTGCTCTGTTCAGCCTATGAATATTGCGTAGTCCATCAAACAAAGTAACATTGGAAGACACCCCGGGGGCAAATTGAAATATAGTACCGGTAGTATTCGTGTTACTATTCGGGTTAACAACAAGACCTGACCTTTCTTGTATTCCCGCATTACCATTAAACGAGGGTAAAAGGGCACCAATAGCGTCTGATTTGTCAAGAGTAGCACTTTCTAAGTCTAGCTCAAATTGTTCTACAGTTAAATTGTTCTCCACGGCATATTCCACACATTCTTGTAAGCTCCACTTTTTACCCTGGGCAGATGCAAGCGTTATTGCAAATAACAGCAATAAAGTGCTTAGTTTACTTTTCATTTTTCGTTGTTTTGATTAGTATTATTGATTGATGTTTACTCTTCAGTTTCTTCTCCTTCAGCTCCTTCTTCCTCACCTTTTTTAATAGGCTCCGTTTTATTCCATTGCTTCACCTTATCCTCCTCGGTAAGGCCAGATAAAATTTCTACGTTTACCCCGTCCGAGATACCGATTTCTATATCCTTACGTTCAAATTTCTGGTCTGCTTCTGCACCAACTACCAACTCCACATAGGGCTTGTTGGTAGACTTATCAAACTGTAACAAAGCTTCTGGGATTACTAGAATATCTTCCTTTTTTTCTAAAACAATAGACGCATTTGCGCTGTAACCTGCCCGGATGAATACATCATCACTAACTTCTACATCGCCCTCTATCTTAAACTGCACGGCACCTGCTTCTTCTAAACCTTTAGGTGCTATAAATTTCAACTTGGCGTCTAACTCCACATCTTCCAAGGCACCTAATGTTATTTTTAAAGGCGTACCTACGGTCAACTTTCCTACTTCACCTTCATCTACTTTACCTTCAAAAATCATTTTACTTAAATCGGCAATCGTTGCAATGGTAGTTCCGTCGTTGAAATTATTCGCTTGTATCACCTGATCACCTGCCTTTACCGGTATCTCCAACAGTGTTCCGGACACCGTAGCCCTAATATCAGTGTTGGCAGCTGTTGATCCGCCTATGGACCCTCTACGGATAATCTGGTAATCGGCATTTGCATTTTTAAGCTCCTGTTCACCTTGCTCAAAGGCCAACTTCTGGTTGATGAAATCTTGGTTTGAAACCACACCTTTATCGTATAAGGTTTTGCTCCTTTCATATTCAATCTTGGCATTGTTCAACGCTAGCTCCGCATTACGCACCCTTCCCTGTGCTTGATATAGGGCTTGTTCGTTAGGAACCACCTTTATAACGGCTATCAAATCCCCCGCTTTAACCTTTACGCCCTCTTCCAATAATATTTTATCAATAATACCTGAAATCTGTGGTTTTATTTCTACCTCATCCTGGGGTATTACCTTACCTGTAGCAACGGTCTTTTTTTCAATGTTGGATTTAAAAGGCTGCTGCGTTTCATAGGTAACCGCAGATTTACTATTACTTTTGATAAAAAATAGGGCTGCCCATATGGCTCCAAGCACCAAAACTCCTATTAATATGTATTTTACGATCTTGTTCATTTCTTACGTGTATTAGTATTTATTGGTTTAGTTTATTATTCTTCCCGGAGGGCATCGATAGGTTTTATACTTACTGCTCTTTGTGCCGGTATTAATCCTATGAGTACGCCCAAAATCACCATGAGCAACAGAGAACCGATAACATAGGGTATAGGTACTGTTGGATTAGTATAGGGAATATCAACATCTTGAGTGAAAGCGTCAATCCCTTTTAAGGTAGCTGCGCCCATAATTATCCCTATAATACCCGCCAATAGGGTGAGGAACAGGGACTCTATCAAAATTTGGTTCCGAACCTCAGCTGGTGTGGCGCCCAATGCGCGGCGCACTCCTAATTCCTTAGTACGTTCCTTAACCGAAATCAAGAGTATATTCCCAATACCGATAACGCCTGCCAATATTGTAGCAATACCTACGATTAAGGACAAAAATGTGAGTCCGTTAGAAAAACCAAAAATCTTTTTAAACTGCTCGCCAAGATTAAAGGAACCTATGGCTTTTTCATCTTCTGGATCTGCTTTATGTATGCGTCTTAAAGTGGCCTTTATGTCCTGCTCCACTTCAATAACATCCGCATCGTCATAGGCAGCAATCGTAAACCACGCTACATTATCACCCGTATTGTATATTTTTTTATAGGTAGTAAACGGAATGAAAATATCACTATCATTATCAAAAGGGCCGCCTCCCGAAAATTTATGTACGCCAACCACTTGGAAGCTTACATCTTCAATTTCCAAGTAGCCTCCAATTGGATTTTCGTCTACGTCAAAAAGCTCTTTTTGGGTACGTTCCCCAATCACGCAAACTTTACGCTGCTGTTCAATATCCTCGTCGTTTATAAACCGACCTCCATCATATATTTTCTTGGTCGCAATTTTAGTAAATTCAGGAAAATCACCAAACACAGAGTAATTTCCGGATTTTATTCCTCTTGTTATTACGCCCGGGCTAGAGCCAAAAACACCACTTACGTTTCGTGGTGCCAAGGTTTCTATTTCAGGTATCTGTCTGCGCAAAACCTCGGCATCCTGTAATTTTAACTGTATCCTTCGCCCAGTCTTATATCCTGCATAGGGCATACTGGTACTTTGTGCCCAAATAAACATACTATTACGTGCTACAGTCTCAAATTCCTTTTCAAAACCGTTATCCAAGCCTTTGGCGGCCCCGGATAAGGCTATATAAATATAGATACCAATAAACACACCTAGCATCGTAAGAAAAGTACGCAACTTATTTTTTCCAATCGATTGAAAAATTTCCCGCCAAGTATCCGAATCAAATAACTGTCTCATATTACTCGTCGTTTAGTGCTACAATAGGTTTTATCTGTGCGGCTCTTTTTGCAGGCACATATGCCGCCAATGCTCCGGCTATAATCAATAGAATGGTCACAAAAATAGCCGTTCCCGAATTGATGGAAGGGTTTGTTATAAAATAATCATCTTCCAACATTTTACCCCCAATGGAATTAAGGGTAATAATTCCGAGAATCATCCCAATAAAACCAAAGATGGCCGTTATGAAAATCGATTCTAACAATATGGTGCTGATAATTATTTTGGGGGTAGCTCCCATAGCTTTTCGAATACCGATTTCCTTGGTACGCTCTTTTACCACAAACACCATGATATTACTGATACCCAAAATACCGGAAATAATAACCGCAAAAGCGATTCCAGAAATAATAATCTGAAGCACACTAGCAAATTGTTGCGTCTGCTTTAGGTTATCGGCAACGTTTATGATTCGTATGCCACGAGGATCATTTGGACTCACTACTTTCTTTTTCCGTACAAATTCATCTAGATTTCGTTGCAACTTCATAGCGCCAGAATAACCAATTGCTTCGTTAAAGGCCACAACAACCTGATCTACTTTGTCATTATTCCCCTCAATAAGCTGCCTAGTGGTAAACGGAATATAAATAAAACGTTCCTCATTATCACCGCCATCATCTTGAAATACACCAATAACCTTAAACGCACTGCCACCTACATCTACATATTCTCCAAGAGACTCTGCCCCCTTAAAAAGGTCTTTTTCTACCATTCTTCCAATAACAGCATATTTAGTTCTGTCCCTAATATCCTTTGCATTGATATACCTCCCTTTCATCATAATGGTATTCTCGGCAAACTGCATACCAGGCGATATACCACGCGTAGTATAATTATCAGATTTATCCTTGTAGGTTACAGAAGCGCTGCGTTGTATTTGTGGGGTAATATATTGCATCAATGGCGCAAATTCTTTGGAAATATCGACTAAGTCACTATTCTTGAACTCAATTCGCCGTTTTGCCTTATAGCCTCCAAAAGGAATTGTAGTCTCCGAAGGATACACCCTTAAAATATTGGTAGCATCGTTACCAAAAAACTTCATAAAGGTATTGTTAAGACCATTCCCCATACCATAAAGGGTCACATAAATAAAGATCCCTAAGGCCACAGTAAACCCAGTCAAAAAAGTACGTAACTTATTCTTTTGAATTGTTTTTAGTATTTCCTTCCAGGTATCAATGCTAAACATATTGAGAAGCCCTTACTTGTTTCACTTTTTTATCCTCGACGATAACTCCATCTTTTAAATGTACGATGCGTTTGCACATATGTGCAATATCCTCCTCGTGTGTTA
>CAZMUV010000083.1:0-14517 GCA_964569345.1 uncultured Maribacter sp.
GTATGATACACATTTTGCACATCATCATCTTCCTCTATTTTTTCCAATAGTTTTTCGACATCGGCTGTTTCTTCTTCGTTAAGTGCTTTGGTTACCTGTGGAATGCGTTCGAAACCGGAGGATAGGATTTCTAGTTCTCTATTTTCTAATTCCTTTTGTATGTTTCCAAAACTCTCAAAAGGAGCATAGATGAGGATGCCATCATCGTCTACAAAAACCTCTTCGGCACCAAAGTCGATCATTTCTAGTTCCAGTTCTTCTGGATCCAAACCTTCTGCCGGAATCCTAAAATTACAGGTGTGGTCAAACATAAACTCAACGGAACCGGAAGTTCCCAAGCTGCCGTTACATTTATTAAAATAGCTTCTAACGTTGGCTACGGTCCGTGTATTATTATCTGTGGCTGTTTCCACTAAAATAGCGATACCATGCGGTGCATATCCTTCAAACAGTACTTCTTTATAATCTCCTAGGCTTTTGTCGCTTGCACGCTTTATGGCACGTTCTACATTGTCCTTGGGCATGTTTACCGACTTGGCGTTCTGTATAACGGCTCGTAACCTGGAATTGGAATCTGGATCGGGTCCTCCTTCTTTTACAGCCATGACAATATCCTTACCTATTCTGGTAAAGGCTTTGGACATGGCCGACCATCTTTTCATTTTTCGTGCTTTTCTAAACTCAAAAGCTCTTCCCATAGTTGTATTTTTAATTTATGGCACTAAAAGTAATAAAATTTAAAACGGAAATTTTAGTCGCTTTCTACAATATCCTCAATAGCTCTTGCCAGAACAAAATCCTTTTCGGTAACACCGTTGGCATCGTGTGTATTTAATCGAATATTAACCGTTTTGTATACATTGCTCCAATCTGGGTGATGCCCCTGTGCTTCACATTCGAACGCAATGCGTGTCATAACAGAGAACGCTTCTTTAAAATCCTTGAATTCGAAAGTCGTTTCTATAGCACCATCTACATATTCCCATCCGTCTAGTTGGCTAAGGTAATCCTGTATTTGTTTGTCCGTAAATTTCTCCATGGGTATTTATTTTTAAAAATTTATGTCAATTTAAAACATGATTTTCTATAATCTCTTGGTATGTAAACTGCAGGTTTTTCGGCAGTTTATTCACTTTTGGTAGCACGGCCAAATAGCGGTCTTCATTTGTGGTATAAACTCTTTTTAGTACAGGGTTAAAGGTTCCTACCCGATCCATAACTTCTTTTATAAAATCTTCGTGGTGTACTAAATCGGTACTGCCCAAATGATAAATACCTGTTTTGTTTCTGTTGATAAGATAATGAATTTGCTGTGTTAGTTTATCATCACTACTTACATTTAGAATTAAATTGGGAAAAACCTCTACTGGTTCATTGTTCAGGGTTTGGTTTTTCATTTCTTTTATTCTTGGTGAGCCGTTTCCAAAAACCATCGGTATACGCAGGATACCCGCTTTATTCTTTGGCAACCGGAGTAACATATTTTCAATCTTTATTTTTAACCGTCCAAAAACACTCTCCGAAAGCGTTTTATCCGTTTCGTACGAAGGATATTTACTGTATGCGTCAAATACATTGGCAGAGGATAGGAAATATAAACTGCATTCATGGTCGGTTACATATTCCGATAGGTGTTGGTGTGCGATTACTTGCGCCGCAAAATTTCCCCGTAATGCCGATATAATGACTTGTGGCCTAACTTTTTCTAAAAGATTGAAGATGTCGTCATCTTCAAGGTCATATCTAAAAAATTGTTTGTTGGATGCAAAAGGCTTGGTAGCATGGCAGTAGGTACCATAAGTGTCAAAGTAGTTGCATAGCTCCTTATATATGGCATTGCCAAGGAATCCGCTACCTCCAAGTATAAGTATTTTTTTATTTTCCAAATTAGAATATAGATAATTCGGATAGCGTGGTTAACCGTTCCAACGCTGCCATTCCTCTGGCAGAATTTCCTTTTTTATTAAGTGCTGGAGACCATGTTGCTACACAGAAATTATTAGGTAAGAGCGCTACAATACCGCCACCTACACCACTTTTTCCTGGTAGGCCTACCTCAAAAGCAAACTCCCCTGCCTCGTCATAAAAACCACAAGTAAGCATGAGGGCGTTGATTCTTTTTATTTGATTGATATTTAGGTGCGTCTTGTTTCTTTTACATTTACCTCTATTTATAAAAAGATAAAATATATCACAAAGCTGTACACAATTCATATGCAAAGAACATTGGTGAAAGTAAAAATCCAATACTTCTTCAACATCATTAGTAAGGTTTCCGTAGGATTTTAGCAAATTAGCTGCCGCAAAGTTCTTAAACCCGGTATCCCTTTCAGATTTAGCTACCTTCTCATCGTAGGATATCGATGGGTCATTAGCCAGATCTCTTATAAAAGCCAAAAAATCTGCTTTGGGATGTTCTAACTGCGATACCAGAATATCAGCAATTACTATTGCACCAGCGTTTATAAGTGGATTTCTTGGTATTCCGTTTTCAAGTTCTAACAGGGATAAATGGTTAAATGGGTCGCCCGAAGGTTCTACATCTACCCGATTCCAAACAGCTTCACCTATACATTGCATGGCCAAGGCAAGGCTAAGCACTTTAGAGATACTTTGTATAGAAAAAGGTTCCGTACTATCCCCGATGGTATATTGGTTTTTTTGGATGTCCAAAAGGTGGATTCCGAATTTTGAATCGCTAACACAAGCTAGTTCCGGTATATAGGAGGCTACATGACCCGTGATGGGAAGTTTAGAAACATCCCTATAAATGACATCCAAGTATTGTTGAAAATCTTGCATTATACCTTGTAGAAAGGAAGTTTTACAATGGTTGCAGGGATAGCTTTTTTTCGTACTTGAATTTGAATTTTACTTCCAATTTCAGACAGAATAGTAGGTACATATCCCAAACCGATACCTTTGCCCATTGAAGGTGACATCGTACCTGAGGTAACAACTCCTATTTTTTTCCCTTGCCCGTCTACAATATCATAATCGTGTCTTGGTATGCCTCTTTCATCAAGTTCAAAAGCAACAAGTTTGCGTTCAGGGCCATGTGCTTTTTCTTTGGCCAAGGCTTCACTGTTTACAAAGTCCTTTGTGAATTTCGTAATCCAACCCAGTCCGGCTTCCAACGGAGAGGTAGTGTCATTAATATCGTTTCCGTACAGACAATAGCCCATTTCTAAACGCAAGGTATCTCTTGCAGCCAACCCTATGGGTTTAATGCCAAAACGAGAACCTGCTTCGAAAACCCTGTCCCAAATCTGTTTTACTTCTGAGTTCTTACAGTAAATTTCAAAACCACCAGATCCCGTGTATCCTGTAGCAGAAATAATAACATGGTCTATACCTGCAAAATCTGCTACTTTAAAATTGTAAAATTTGATTGCTGAAAGGGCTACAGAAGTCAAGGATTGCATGGCTTCAATCGCACTAGGGCCTTGAATGGCTAATAGTGAATAGTCCTCGGAAATATTTTGCATATCTGCTCCAATGGCGTCATTATATTTGCTTATGTGAGACCAATCTTTGTCTATATTCGAAGCGTTTACCACAAGTAAATATTGTTCCTCCTTTATTTTGTAAATGATAAGGTCGTCTACAATTCCTCCGGTTTCGTTTGGTAAGCAGCTATACTGCGCTTTACCGATGGTGAGCTTTGATGCATCGTTAGAGCTTACTTTTTGTATCAGTTCCAAGGCGTTTGGCCCACTTATCAAAAATTCTCCCATGTGGGAAACGTCAAAAACCCCTACACCTTTTCGCACGGTCTCGTGTTCAGCGGTAACGCCTTCGTAAGAAACTGGCATATTGTAACCTGCAAAAGGAACCATTTTGGCGCCTAGGGCCTCGTGGGTTTGTGAAAGGGCTGTATTTTTCATTCTTAGAATTTTAAGTATAGCAAATTTATAGAATTAATTAGGGATACGTTTAAATCGTGAGCTTATGTTTTAAATATTTTTTATCTTTTCAAGGTTAAACTTAGCCCTAACAAAGCGCACAAAAAGCTTTTTAAAATTACTTAAACCAATTGAAGATTTAAGGTAATCATATAGTTACGCATATAGAAAACTAATTAAGTGACAGAAGGTATCTTAATTACATTTAATTAATTTCTCTTTGGATTAGCGATTCAATAAATAGGTTTTTAGTTCCTGATAGCTTTCAATGGAAATTGATTTTTTTTCTTTGTCCATCACTTTTTGGATTTGAATAGGAATATCCAGTTTTTGCCCAATTGTCTCCTCTACGATATCCAAAAACTTAACAGGATGCGCGGTTTCTAGAAAAATACCATAAACATCTGGATGGTTTTTCTGATATGTTTTAAGGCCTAAATAACCAATAGCACCATGTGGGTCTGCAATGTAGTCGCTCGTTTTATAAATATCTAAAAGGGCCTTTCTCGTTTCTGTATCGGTATAGGAGTAGGAGGAGAGCTGTTTTTCTAGTTGTGTGAAATCGTCTTGGAAGAGATGCCGTATCCGGATAAAATTACTTGGGTCTCCTACGTCCATAGCATTTGAAATAGTGGCTGTTGAAGGTTTGGGGTCATAAGAACCCGTTTTCATAAATTGTGGTACGGTATCGTTTGCATTAGTCGCGGCTATAAACTGTGCTACGGGCATTCCTAAACGTTGTGCAACCATTCCAGCGCAGATGTTTCCAAAATTTCCGCTAGGAACGGAAAAAGCGATATCCTGTATCGGCGTCTTTTTTTCTTCTGCCGCAATTCGCAGCTGCTTGTAGGCGAACAAAAAATAAAACAATTGTGGTAGCCATCGTGCTACGTTGATAGAGTTTGCCGAGGTCAATTGCATGTTTTGCAGCAGCTCATTGTCTAGAAAAGCCGTTTTTACCATGGTTTGGCAATCGTCAAAAGTTCCATTAACCTCCAAAGCGGTAATGTTTTGCCCTAAGGTGGTCAACTGCCGTTCTTGAATATCACTCACTTTACCGCTAGGGTATAGGATGACCACTTTTACACCTTTTACCCCTAAAAAACCATTAGCTACAGCGCCTCCAGTATCTCCGGAAGTAGCCACAAGTACGGTTACTTCATTTTCTTCGTTTTTGGAAAAATAACCTAAGCAATTAGCCATAAAACGAGCGCCTACGTCCTTAAATGCCATGGTGGGTCCGTGGAACAGTTCTAAGGTGGCTATGTTTTTTTCTATTTCGACCAATGGAAATTCAAAATCCAGCACGTTTGCAAGCATCTCTTTAAGTTTTTCGTTGGGGATTTCATCCGATACAAATTGATGAATGGCATTAAAGGCAATTTCCTGATTGGAAAGCTGTGTTATACCAGCAAAGAACGAAGCAGGAAGCGGTGTAATTTGCTCAGGAAAATAAAGACCACGGTCTGGTGCAATACCTTTTATTACGGCATCTTTGAAAGATACTCTAGGAGCTTCTTGTTTTAGGCTATAAAAATTCATGGGCTAACATCCTTAGTATGGGTTACTTCTTGTTTTATAATTGTTTAATGCCGCTTGTATTTATCTTGGAGATATGTATATCAAAATCAATTCCTATTTTTTTATACACCTCTTTCATAGCAGTACCCACCCTTTGCGCGCTATGTTCGCCTTTGCTGAAAGAAAAAATAGAAGGACCAGAACCAGAAATACCGCAACCTAACGCACCGTTTTCTATTGCTGTTGATTTGATTGCATCAAAACCAGGTATTAAAATAGACCGTATGGGTTCTACAATATGGTCTTCCAAAGATCTACCAATTAAATCGTAATCCGATGTAAACAGTCCTGCAATCAAACCACCGAGGTTCCCCCATTGCTTGATTCCATCTTCTAAACTTATCGTCGTTTTTAAGATTTTTCTGGAGTCGGAAGTCTTTACTTCTATCTGTGGATGTATCACTGTTGCGTAAAGGTCTTTTGGACTAGGGATAGGAATAACATCTAAAGGGGTATAACTACGTACCAAAGTGAAGCCGCCATAAAGCGCTGGGGCAACATTATCCGCATGGGCCACCCCACTGGCCAAACGTTCGCCTTCCATGGCGAATTTTACCAACTCCAAGGTAGAGAACGGGGTATTCAATAATTTATTCATTGCCCAAACGGCACCTGTCGAACTTGCCGCGCTACTTCCTATTCCGCTTCCAGCCTTTATTTTCTTATAAATTTCTATTTCAAAACCCCCATCGTAATCACTTACAGCTAAGAGCGCCAATCCAGCTACTCCCGCTACGTTCAGGTGCGTTTCCATGGGTAGTTGTTGTCCTTCAATCTTTATGATTCTGATACCTTTATCCTTGGTTTTTCTAACCACCATTTCGTCTCCAATAGTATCCAATGCAACACCAAGAACATCAAATCCGCAAGATATATTTGCTATTGTAGCTGGGCAAAAGACTCTTATTTCATTCATAAAAAGGATTGTGTTATGTCTAGTTTCTGTTATTTCCAGTGCTAATCAAGTTGGAAATCATATAAACTTGGAACTATTGTTTTAAAAGTTGCCGATTCTAATAATATCTGCAAAGATCCCGGATGCTGTAACATCTGCACCAGCACCTGCTCCTTTTACAATCAAGGGTTGTGTGGGGTATCTGTCCGTAAAGAATAATACAATATTATCATTGCCTTCCAAATTGTAAAAGTCGTGACCTTTAGGGATTTCCTGTAATCCAACATTAGCTTTTCCGTTTTCAAATTGTGCTACATACTTGAGCTTGGTGTCCTTCTCCGCCGCTTGGCTAAATATCTTTTGAAAATTTTCTTCGTATTTTTTTAAAGAAGCAAAAAAGGTTTCATTCGAATCAGTATCTAGACTTTCTTTAGGAAGAAAGGAATTGTTACCAATATCCTCAATCTCCAATTGTTCACCACTCTCGCGAGCCAGAATCAATATTTTACGCATGACATCAACACCACTTAGGTCAATTTTTGGATCTGGTTCTGTATACCCTTCTTTCTTTGCTTGCATTACCACATCATGAAACGTAGTTGTATCGTTGAAATTATTAAATATAAAATTTAGGCTGCCTGATAATACAGCCTGAATTTTTTGAATTTTATCGCCTGAAACTATAAGATGTTTTAAGGTGTCTATAATAGGTAAACCCGCCCCTACATTGGTTTCAAAAAGAAAAGGAGCGTTATAGGTGCGTGCCAATTGCTTTAGCTCAAGATAGTTGGAGTATTGAGAAGAACATGCAATTTTATTGCAGGTTACCACCGATATACTGTTTGCTAAATAGGATTTATAGGTCTGGGAAACTGCTTCGTTGGCGGTGTTATCCACAAAAATACTATTACGTAAATTTAATCGGTTCACAGTTTTAAAAAATTCATCTTTATCGGCTCTAACTCCTTCGGCTAAAAGTGATTCCCAATTTTTTAATGGAATGCCGCTATCGTCAAAAATCATGGTTCTGGAATTGGAAATGCCCACGACCCTAACATTTAATTTTAGGTTGTCTTTTAGATATTTTTTTTGCTTTTGAATTTGGACTAAGAATTTAGAGCCCACAGTACCAACGCCCATAACAAAAAGGTTCAGCTGCTTTATGTTCTCCTCAAAAAATTCTTCGTGTAAGGCGTTTAACGCCTTCTTTACATCCTTCTCATCAATTACGCAAGAGATGTTACGCTCCGAGGCACCTTGTGCGATAACCCTTATGTTTACATTGTTTTTCCCAAGGGTGCTGAACATTTTACCGCTCAAACCTTGATGATTTTTCATATTATCACCTATCAAAGCAACAATGGCTAATGATGTTTCGGGAACTACCTTATTAATGCGCCCTCGCTCTATTTGATATGCGAAGGCTTCGTTTACAGCTTCCACTGCAACAGCAACATCATCTGCGGAAATACCGATACAAATAGAATGTTCTGAAGAAGCCTGTGTTATTAGCACGACGCTGATATTGGCTTGAGAAAGAACTTCAAAAAATTGTTTTGATATACCTGGAATGCCTACCATACCCGAGCCTTCGAGGGATAATAGCGCTATATTTCCTATGTGGCTTATGCCACGCACCGTTTTCCCTTTTTCGTTTTTGGACTTGGTAATTAGGGTGCCATCTTCGGTAGGACTAAAGGTGTTTTTAATACGTATGGATATGCCCTTGGAAAGCACTGGCTGTATGGTTGGCGGGTACAATACTTTTGCTCCAAAATGGGAAAGTTCCATTGCTTCCTCGTAGGAAATATGGGCAATAGGTTTTGCTTGCTTCACCATTTTCGGGTTCGCCGTGTACATGCCACTAACATCTGTCCAAATTTCGAGAATGTCTGCGTTTACCGCGGCTGCAAGCAGTGCTGCGGTATAATCAGAACCACCTCTTCCCAAGGTGGTTGAGTCTCCCGCTTCCGAACGGGAGATGAATCCTGGGCAAATGGTTACCTTGTGGTTGGAGCTGTTGAAATAGTCGGTACAATTGGTATTTGTTCTTTCTAGGTTTACCACTGTTCTTCCGTTTGCTATGCCGGTAATAATTAACTCTCTACTATCTTTGTGTGCACAGTCTATACCTTGGCTTCGAAAATATTCGCCAATACTATAGGAAGAAAGTAATTCACCGTAGGATACTATTTTATCCGAAAGTCTTTTAGTAATCTCTCCTATAGAAAAAGCACCGTCTAAAAGTGTTTCTAAAACGTTTAGCTCTTTTTTGACATTACTTAGAACTTTGCTTTGGCCGGTAACGGGCAGTAAAACTTTAATCGCCTCTAGATGTCGGATTTCAATTTTTTTGAGAATACTTTTATAAGTTTCGTCTTGTTTTTCCGCTAGATTACCTGCATTTATGAGTTCATCTGTAATTCCACCGAACGCCGAAACAACAATAATAATTTTATCGGAATACCCATCGATGATGTTTTTTATTTTGTCAATATTTTCAGGACTGGCAACAGAGGTACCGCCAAACTTTAATACTTGCATACGAGGTGCTTATTAACTTTTATAAATCAAAATTATGAAGATGTATAATACTTGTTTTTAACCCCTAAGGGTAAAGCGTGCCATAGTAGCAACTACCATTTTAATTGCTGTTAAGCGAAGAACTGTTGATAGGAAATCAGTACTAATCATGCTATTTGATAAGAGTCAAATGTAGTACATTTGATTTGCTAAACAAATGATTGTACAAATTTTTACCGAATCGTTATTTTTACCTTAATAAAACAACGGAATGAAACTTTTTAGTGCGGAACAAATATATAATGCGGATAAATTCACAATAGAGAAACAGAAGATCACAACCGATGAGCTAATGGAACGAGCTGCCATTCAAATTTTTAATTGGATGCACCTGCGAATGCAAGGGGCTCCTGTAAAAATTCATTTGTTTTGTGGTATTGGTAATAATGGCGGTGACGGTATTGCCTTAGCGCGACACCTTCAAGAACATGGCTATAATCTTGCGGTATATGTGGTTAATTACAGCACCAAGCGTTCAAAGGATTTCTTAATTAATTTAGATAGGCTAAAGGACCGAAAAATTTGGCCAAACTTCATGGATTCCAATTTTGAATTTCCAGAGATAGGTGTTGATGATATAATTGTAGATGCTATTTTTGGTATAGGATTGAACAGGGCACCTGCCGATTGGGTAGGAAAGCTCATAGCGCATCTTCACACCTCAAAAGCTTTTATACTTTCGGTAGATATTCCGTCTGGCTTGTATTTGGATAGGGTTCCCAAACAGAAGGATGCAGTAGTAAAGGCTAACTTTGTATTGAGTTTTCAAACTCCAAAATTAGTTTTCTTTCTTCCTGAAACTGGTATTTTTCTAGACCAGTGGGAAGTTTTGGATATAGGCTTAGATGCTGAGTTTTTAAGCGCAGAAGAAACTGATTATACGCTTATTGGTAAAAATGAGGTACTTCCAATGTATATCCCTAGGCGTAAGTTTTCACACAAAGGAACTTACGGTCATGCACTACTGATAGGGGGTAGCTATGGCAAAATTGGTGCTGTTAAATTAGCTAGTATGGCTGCATTAAAAATAGGGAGCGGTTTGGTAACTTCCTACGTGCCTACCTGCGGATATGATATTTTACAAACGGCATTGCCAGAAGCTATGGTATTGACAGCAGGAAAAACGACTATCTCTAAAATAGACTTTGATATTACACCCACTGTAATTGGTGTTGGTATGGGAATGGGTATTGCACCGGAAACCATAAAGGCGTTTGCTGTATTTTTAAAGTCTAATAAAACACCTTTAGTTATTGATGCGGATGGTTTAAATATTCTCGCGTCAAATAAGGAATTATGCTCCTACCTGCCTAAGCAGAGCGTGTTAACTCCGCATCCAGGAGAATTAGAAAGACTGATTGGAAAATGGAAAGATGACTTTGATAAGCTAGATAAGGTAAAAGCTTTTTCCAGAGAATTTGATTGTATTGTAATCATTAAAGGGGCGCATACCATAACTGTTTACCAAGATAAGGGGGCTGTGAATACCACAGGAAATCCGGGAATGGCAACTGCTGGCTGTGGAGATGTGCTTTCTGGAATCGTTACCGGATTAATAGCCCAAGGTTACCAACCTTTGCATGCTGCTATTTTTGGAGTATATCTTCATGGTAAATCCGCAGACTTACAAATTGAGAATACAGGGTATCAAGCTTTAATAGCTTCCGACGTAGCAGATGGGTTAGGTGCTGCTTTTCTAGATCTTTTTAAAATGCCAGAGACTGTGCAGCAAACAGAAAGCGAAACTCCGGAATAATCTTCAAAAGGATTACTGGTGTAGAAGAAATCCATGAGACTAAATGAAAATTTATTTTCCTTTTAGTCTTGTTTTTATCCATCTGAGCGCATTGTCATATTCTATGAAAAATTTCATTGACTTCTTGTAGAACAGTTTTTCAATTTTAAAGTTGTGCATATCTATTTCCTTCACGGATACAATAGCAAACGCTTTAAGATTATCTAACTCTTTAAGGTAGTTATAAATAGTAGGGTCTACGGCATAGGAATTTTTGCGCAAACTAATAAAGCCAAAGTTTTTGTTCCTAAAATGTATTTCTGAAATCCCAATAATCTGATAGGCACGCTCAAGCGTTAATGTTGCTCCTTCATCAAAGATAGAAACCATATAATTCTCGTACACCTGCACTTTGCCAATTTCTAATTGGTATTCCCTAACGATAACTTTTTTCTTCGTTGATTCAACGCCCATTTCATATATATTATAGTTTCTGATACGAATGTAGATGTATACCGTTAGTGAAAATAAAATATTAGATTAAAGACCCAAATATCGTTCGTACTGCGTATGGCTAAAAACTTTGTGTTTTAATTCTTACGCACCCTACAAATTGGCATAACAAAAAAAGAGCCCATAATGGGCTCTTTTTGTTTTCTGACTTGTTAGGGCAGACACTTACTCTGTTTTAGAAGATTTCTCCGCTTTTTTGATTTCAATAGTTAATTCTTCGGTTTTTTTATCCAAATCCATGAAGATGCTATCACCTTCTTGAAGTTTAGAATTTACGATTTCCTCTGCCAAAGCATCTTCAATGTATTTTTGAATAGCTCTTTTCAAAGGTCTCGCGCCATACTTTTTATCAAAACCTTTTTCTGCGATGTAGTCTTTTGCAGCTTCCGTAAGATTGAGGTCATATCCAATATCATTGATTCTTTTAAAGAGTTTGGAAAGCTCAATGTCAATAATTTGATGTATATGCTCTCTCTCCAAAGCGTTGAAGACTATGACGTCATCTATCCTATTTAAGAATTCGGGAGCAAATGCTTTCTTAAGTGCGTTTTCTATAACACCTTTTTGGTGTGTACTTTCTTGTTCCTTTCTAGCACCTGTACCAAAACCTACACCTTGTCCAAAATCTTTTAATTGTCTCGCTCCAATATTGGAGGTCATTATAATAATCGTATTTCTAAAATCGATTTTCCTTCCCAAACTATCGGTTAGGAAACCATCATCAAGAACTTGCAAAAGCATGTTGAACACATCTGGATGGGCTTTTTCTACTTCGTCCAATAGTATTACGGAGTAGGGCTTTCTGCGCACCTTCTCGGTAAGCTGACCACCTTCTTCGTAACCTACATATCCTGGAGGTGCTCCTACCAATCTAGAAATAGCAAATTTCTCCATGTACTCACTCATGTCAATACGTATAAGCGCATCTTCGGAGTCAAAAAGTTCCTTGGCCAATACTTTAGCCAATTGTGTTTTACCAACCCCTGTTTGGCCTAAGAAAATAAAGGAACCAATAGGTTTGTTCGGGTCTTTTAGACCGGCTCTATTTCTTTGTATGGCTTTTGAGACCTTAGCAACCGCTTCGTCCTGTCCAATTACATTAGATTTTATCAGGTTTGGAAGCTCTGCAAGTTTGTTACTTTCTTTTTGGGCGATTCTGTTCACCGGTATGCCACTCATCATAGAAACTACGTCTGCCACATTGTCTTCGGAAACAGTTTCTTTGTTCAGTTTACTATCATCTTCCCATCTTTCTTGGGCAATGGCCAATTCTTTTTCTAGACTTTTTTCATCATCCCTGAGCTTGGCAGCCTCCTCATATTTTTGCTTTTTAACAACGGAATTTTTCAATTCCCTTACGTCCTCTAGTTTCTTTTCTAGCTCTAATATTTGTTTTGGCACATCCATATTAACGATATGTACCCGAGATCCAGCTTCATCCAAAGCGTCGATAGCCTTGTCCGGAAGAAATCTGTCCGTCATATAGCGGCTGGTTAGTTTTACGCAAGCTTCTATAGCTGCATCGGTATAACTAACATTATGATGCTCTTCATATTTACCTTTGATGTTATGAAGAATCTCTATTGTTTCGGCTATAGTAGTAGGTTCTACTATTACTTTTTGGAAACGTCTCTCTAGTGCTCCATCTTTTTCTATATACTGTCTGTATTCATCTAAGGTAGTAGCTCCAATACATTGAATCTCTCCACGTGCTAATGCAGGTTTGAACATGTTGGAGGCATCTAAGCTCCCGGTTGCTCCGCCAGCACCTACTATAGTATGTATTTCATCAATAAAAAGAATAACGTCATCATTCTTTTCCAGTTCGTTCATCACCGCTTTCATCCGTTCTTCGAACTGGCCTCTATATTTTGTTCCAGCTACTAGGGAGGCTAAATCAAGCGTTACGACTCTTTTGTTATAAAGAATACGCGACACCTTTTTATCTATAATACGAAGTGCAAGCCCCTCTGCTATAGCACTTTTGCCTACACCGGGTTCTCCGATGAGAAGTGGGTTGTTCTTTTTTCTTCTACTTAATATTTGTGAAACTCTTTCGATTTCCTTTTCTCTTCCAACAACAGGGTCCAACTTGTTTTCCTCTGCCATTTGGGTAAGATCTCTACCAAAATTGTCTAAAACAGGTGTTTTAGATTTTTTAGCGCCTTTTTTACCTGAGTTTGCCCCAAAGGTATTTTCTTTTCCTTCTTGGGGCTCACTAGAGTCACTTGAAAAAGATTCTGCGGTAGGGCCGTCAACCATATCGTCATCACTAGTAAGCATAAATTTAAATTGTTCTTTTACTCCATCGTAATCTACTTGCAACTTGTGAAGTAGTTTTGTTGTGGGGTCGTTTTCATTTCTTAAAATACAAAGTAATAAGTGTGCCGTGTTGATAGAGGAACTTTGAAAAAGCTTAGCCTCTAAAAACGTGGTTTTAAGTGCACGCTCTGCCTGTCTTGTAAGATGAAGGTTTTTTTTATCTTTTTGAACTCCGCTAGCATTGGGGTTAGATGGACTTAGTATCTCTACCTTTCTACGTAAGTGGTCCAAATCCACCTCCAATGCGTCCAGAATGCTAATAGCCTTTCCGTTTCCGTCGCGAAGTAAACCTAACATGAGGTGCTCTGTTCCAATGAAATCATGGCCAAGCCTCAATGCTTCTTCTTTGCTGTAGGCAATTACATCCTTTACCCTAGGTGAAAAATTATCATCCATAAAATATATTGTCAGCTATAAAATTAATAAATCTCGTTCAAACCAAAGCAAATACTGTTCCTATAATCGTTAAAGTTCTACAAAATGACGAAAAAGTAAGCCTTTTTAAGCAAATGGCCTGTGCTATCGGATAATATGTTATCCTTTTTAAGTGTTAATAAATTATTGAATAAATACTTTCGCTTGTTCTTTGAAAGGCTTGATTTTGCGTATATTGCCATGCTTTTTTACTAATTAAATACAACAAGAATCTCAAATGGCGGACGGTGAAAAATTGATTCCTATTAACATTGAAGATGAAATGAAATCTGCCTACATTGACTATTCAATGTCGGTCATAGTGTCACGAGCCCTGCCGGATGTCAGGGACGGATTAAAACCAGTTCATAGGCGCGTGCTCTACGGAATGCACGACTTGGGAGTTCGAAGCGGTAGTGCACATAAAAAATCTGCCCGTATCGTGGGTGAGGTTTTGGGTAAGTATCACCCGCATGGAGATACTTCTGTTTATGATGCCATGGTACGTATGGCGCAAGAATGGAGTCTTAGATATATGTTGATAGATGGCCAAGGTAACTTTGGCTCTA
>CAZMUV010000084.1:0-14486 GCA_964569345.1 uncultured Maribacter sp.
ACAATAGCATTAAAAAACAATATAGATGGATAGAAAACATTTTTGGATGCTCTTAAAGTTTGCCATTCTTTTCGACGAACTACTTTAAAAACTATTAAAAAATGAAGGTATTTGAAGTAAATAAATTAGTGGTAGTAGCCTTGGTTTTAATGCTATTGTCATCTTGTATGACTAAGCCAACAGCAAAGCATGTTTTTATACTCTCCGGACAATCCAACATGGCGCGATTAGACTTAAAAGAATCGTTTATACCTACAATCGAAGCTAAATTTGGAAAGGAGAATGTAATTGTTGTCAAAGATGCGGTAGGTGGCCAACCCATACGACGTTGGCACAAGGATTGGAAATTATTAGAAGGTAATGAACCAAAGGCACAACCAGATTTATACGATTCTTTGATGATTAAAGTTAACGCTGCCATAGCGAACGAAAAAATTAAAACAGTGACATTTATTTGGATGCAGGGCGAACGTGATGCCAGAGAAAAGCTCGGAACCGTTTACGAAAATAGTTTGATAGGTCTGCATACTCAATTAAGTAACGACTTGGGCTGCAAGGATATAAATTTTGTAATCGGTAGATTAAGTGATTTTGATATGCAGAATACGAAATATCCGCATTGGACCATGATTAGAGATATTCAAATGAAGGTCGCCAATTCGAATCCTCGTTTTGATTGGATTAATACTGATGATCTCAATGATGGCTTTACCAGAGAAGGTAAAGAAATTAATGATGATCTTCACATGTCCGAAAAAGGATATGTGCACATGGGCGAGCGCTTTGCCAATAAAGCAATTCAGTTAATTGAAAAGGCCCAATAGAAAATAATACCCCTATGGTTTATACCTACGATACCCTAAATGCTATAAAATGAATGATTTAATTGAACATAAAAGCTGGTTTCAACGCAATTGGAGGTGGTTAGTACCCTTGTTGCTCGTGTTGGTTTTGCTTTTTGGGCTGTTGTTCACTTCTAAATTAGGGGAGAATATCGCAGGAATTGCTAAGGTCTACTCGGAATCCGAGGTTTGCGATGGCGCATTGGTAATAGCAAAAAAGGATAAAAAAGTAATTGCATTATTGGGAGAACTGCAACCGCTTGGGACCTTAGCAATATTAGAAGGCGCACACAACTACTCGGATAATTATAATACACTCAACATTACTTTTGATGTAACCGGAGCAAAGCATGAGCGAAACGTACGTAGTAAAATGGATGTTATTGCGCATAGGAATGGCGAACATTGGAGGTATGCATCCATTCGTATTCGAATTAAAAAACCGAAGGACTTAAAACAAACTATTGAAATAATAAAATAAAAGAAGTAGTGGTATTTTAAGCATAAAAAGAAGGGGTAGTGATACGTATTATTTTTTGTGTTTTTATTTCAATTAACACTTAATTGTAATTTATTAAATAACACTAATGTTGATATCCCTATTATCCTATGCTGATTTTTGCTATATTTCGTTTGAATAGTACAATCGTATTCATGAACTACCTATGTTGCCGGTTTTTCTAAAGTCATCCTAATTTAAATACAATTTCATGTCGATAAAAAAATCCATCTTCTGGACCATTACCCTAAGTGTTTTGGTTTTGTCCTCTTGCGTAAAAAATGAAAAAGAAGCGGCCACCATGCTTATCCATGGAGGTACTATTTATACGGTAGATAGCGTGCAGACTACCGTAGAAGCCGTAGCAACTAAGAATGATAAAATTCTTTTTGCCGGAAGCCTTTCGGAAGCGGAAGCGTACAAAACAGAACAAACAAAAGTGATCGATCTACAAGGAAAGACAATGACTCCTGGATTAATAGAAGGACATGGTCATTTTATGGGATTGGGCTATAACGAGCTTAATTTGGATTTGATGAGTACCACCAGCTATCAAGAAATTGTGGATGCCGTTGCTATAGCTGTTGAAAAAGCGAAACCTGGAGAATGGATTACCGGACGTGGATGGCACCAAAGCAAATGGACAGAAATGCCAGAAGAAACCGTCGATGGATTTCAGACTCATGGTTTGCTGAGTGCTGTTTCTCCCGATAATCCAGTATATCTTAGTCACGCTAGCGGCCATGCTGGTTTTGCAAACGCCAAGGCGATGGAAATTGCAGGACTCCAGATATTGGGAAAAGAAGGTATAGATGGATTAGAAGTAAGCGGAGGTGAGGTCATGCGCGATGATCTTGGGCAGCCTACAGGTATTTTTAATGAGCGCGCCCAAACCTTGATTACAAAACACATTCCGGAAACCACACCAGAAAAAGATGCCAAGGCTTTTGAATTGGCCGTTGCCGCTTGTCATAGAAACGGAATAACAGGTTTCCATGATGCAGGTATAGGTCAGGAAACGATTTCCCTATTTAAAAAAATGAAGTCAGAAGGTAAAATGGGCATTCGTCTGTACGCCATGCTTACGGGCTGGGATAAAGAGCTGCTTGAAAAATGGTATGCGCAAGGTCCTATGGTAGATGCAGATAATTTATTTACCATTCGCTCTGTAAAACTTAATTGTGACGGTGCCTTAGGTGCACGTGGTGCTTGGTTATTAGAAGAATATACCGATAGGCCAGGACATTTTGGTCACGAGACACTACCTATGGAATTTGTAAAGGAAACAGCACTTAATGGATTAAAGCATGGCTTTCAGGTCTGTGCCCATGCCATTGGTGATCGTGCAAATAAGGAAATATTGGACCGTTACGAAGCAGCTTTTACGGAGATGCCAAATGAAACAAATGATAATAGGTACCGTATTGAACACGCACAGCACCTGCATCCAGATGATATTCCACGTTTTGCGCAATTAGGGGTTATCCCTGCCATGCAGGCCGTACACATGTCTTCCGATAGGCCGTGGGCCATTGACCGTTTAGGTGAAAAACGTATTAAAGAAGGCGCCTATATGTGGCAGGCGTTGTTGAAAACAGGTATCCCAATTGTAAATGGTACTGATGTTCCGGTTGAACCCTTGAACCCTATTGCTAGTTTTTATGCAAGTGTGAGTCGTAAAACCTTAAAAGGACTGCCAGAAGGTGGTTACGAACCAGAACAAAAAATGACGCGAGAACAGGCGTTGAGGTCTTATACCTTGGATGCTGCTTATGGTGCTTTCGAGGAGGATATTAAAGGATCCATTACACCCGGTAAATTAGCCGATTTTACCATTTATAATCAAGATTTAATGACGGTGGCGGAAAACAAGATTTTGGACACCAAGGTTGCCATGACCATTTTTAATGGGGAAGTGGTGTATGAAAAAGGGGAGTAGTAGTTTTCCAAGTACAGATAAAGAACTTCTCTTTTGCCTTTTATATACTATGGTTTTGGGTAAATTTTATTCTTTGTATCACCTCTTATTAGTTTATAAAAAAGAGTAATAACCTTATTACAAACTAACCTGTACCAGTTGTTTTTTAGAGCCTCGCTTAGCGTAAAATAATAATGCATCTGCAGTACTATTCTTTAAGGGTCTAGAGACCATAAGCGGTAATCGTACTTCCTTATTGTCAATCGCTTTTTGGAAGGTCATTTGTCCGTTTTCATCCAGTTTTATCAAAAATATATTTCTATTTCTGCTAAGCCCTTGTTTAAACATAATACGCTCTGCACTCAATTGTTGGGGGTTTTCAGAGGCAGTACTAATAAAGAAATAGGTGTTATTATCCTTTGTGTACGAACAATAGGAGGTATAGGCCCCATCGCCTTGGGTAACCTCTGTTTTATTGATGTTACGCGCCCAGACCAAATCTCCATTGGGCTTTAGTTTTACGCTTACAATGTCATTATAATGGTAGCGCTTGACCATTAAACGGCCACCGCTACTATTGGATTGTATGCTGCTGCTGGTAAAATATTCTTCTGCGTTAAAAAGGATATGCCCATCCTTGGTAATATCCATTCCTTTAAATACTAAATCTTTAATGGTGCTTTCATCTTCCCTTCCGAATTTATCCATCATAAACTGCTCTGAAAACGGATTAAATTTTTCTGAAAGTATCGTAAGAGAACTAGGCTGTAATTTGTAGTAAGCAATACCATTGTAGCGGTTATCCTTGCGGTCGGCATAAAACCCTAGGCACAGTAATTCATCCCCCTTAAAAACAGGTTTTAGTGCTTCTGGAAATTTGCCAGGCGTATCAAAAGCCTGTATGCTTTTACCTGAGCCAGAAATACGCACTAACTCATATTGAAACTTACGTTCCTTTGTGGTAAAACGTTTCTTTTTGAAATAGGCTTTGCCTACTAAATATACATTCTTTAAATCATCGGAGAACAAGACATTTTCAAAAGCATAATTTTTTTCTTCTACTTGATCCGAGAAATCATGTTCCATCAGCTTTCGTAAACTACCATCGAACACATGGATGACATGTTTATTCTCTTTTCTTTTTTTATAATGTGTGGTGATTACAAAGGCTGATTTTTTATCATTGAACAAAACCGAAGTCGTAAAGCCAGACGCGAAATTTCTATTGTAATAATTGCGGTCTAAGGGTTGCTGTACTGCATCGGAGGCAATAGATAAAAGGACTTCCTTTGTAAAATTGAATTCGGTAAACGGACTCCTATGAACAATATACTCATAGGCTAGTTTGGTATAGTTATATTCTAAGAACAATAAATAAACCTGACCATTTTTTACGTAGGCCTCCACAAAATTAGCATCCTTGAGTTTGTAATTGTACTCGGATAACAGCTCTAAGTCTTTATTATAATGTTCAACAAGATAGCCTTTTGGCTTAAGTATAATGCCGCTAAAATACGAACGTATTATAACGGTACCGCCATTAGCATCTTCAGCAATGGATAATAAATTGGAGTATTGATGCCTATCTTTAAGCGTTTCGCCAATGGTATACTTTAGCTCCGTGTCTTGCGATTGGCTTCCCCATACGACTATGGTTAGTAGGATGAAAATGAGGTTTTTCTTGAACATGATGGGTCCGTTTTAATATTACGAACCGGGAAAATTTGCCTTGCGTTTTTCTAAAAATGCCGATGTACCTTCGGTAAAATCATCCGTTCCAAAACAAGCGCCAAAAGCCTTAATTTCCTGCTCGTAACCGTTTACAGTATTCATAAAACCAGCATTTACGGCTTTTATTGCATAAGAAATGGCAACAGAAGAGTTATTAGAAATCCGATGTGCGATTTTTGTGCATAAAGGGAGTAGCTCTTCTTGTGAGGTAAGATGATTCACTAAACCATAGGATAATGCCTGTTCGGCAGAAATCATCCCGGCGGTCATGATCATTTCCATGGCCCTTCCCTTTCCAATAAGTTGAGGTAGCCTTTGCGTGCCGCCATACCCCGGAATTACGCCCAAGGATACTTCCGGGAGTCCCATTTTAGCATTGTCGCTCGCTACTCTAAAATGGCAGGCCATAGCCAATTCTAGCCCCCCGCCCAAAGCAAAACCATTTATTGCGGCAATAACCGGAGTAGAGAGATTTTCAATAAAATTAAATAACATTTTTTGCCCTTTTGCGGCTAGTTTCCCGCCCTTTTTTTCAGAAAATTGCGCGAACTCTGAAATATCTGCACCCGCTACAAAAGCCTTTTCTCCGCTGCCTGTGATAATAATAACCTTTATGTTCTCATCGGTTTCTAGTGCACTAAAAACGTCATGTAACTCTCCAATCGTTTCCTTATTTAAGGCATTTAACTTGTTTGGGCGGTTAATCGTAACTGTTGCTATTGAATCCTCTTGTGTGCTTAATATGGTATTGTAAGACATAGTTCAAGTACTGTTTTAAATTAGTTTTTCTTCTCTTTTGGGAATTTCACATAAAATACGGTGCCTTTGCCAGGTTGAGAGGTAAAATTTATACTCCCTTTATAGGTCTCTACAATATTTTTTACCATACCCAGGCCCAATCCCATTCCGCTATTCTTAGTGGTAAACTTAGGTTCAAATATTTTTTCACGATTATCTTCCCGTATGCCAATACCGTTATCCGCCACTGAAATTTTCACGTAATCACCTTCGCTAGCTACAGAAACCAATACCCTTGGCGAGGCAACTTCCGGCACGGCCTGTATAGCATTTTTTACCAAATTTGTTACAACACGTATCAATTGTGTACGATCTAGTTTGGCGATGATTTCTTCTTCGTCCGTGATAAAGTGAATGTAATCCTCATTGAATATATCCAGAGCAAGTTTAACGATTTTAACAACATTCAAGGTTTCGTTCTGCTGTGCTGGCATTTCTGCAAAATTAGAAAATGCCGAGGCAATGCTACTCATGGTATCTATCTGCTGTATTAGTGTATTGGAATACTCTTTGAGTTTTTCTTTTATGTTAGGGTCATTGGGGTCGAATTTACGCTCAAAACTTTGCACGGTTAACCGCATGGGAGTTAATGGATTTTTAATTTCATGGGCCACCTGTTTTGCCATTTCGCGCCATGCCTGCTCTCGTTCGCTCCGTGCCAGTTTTACCGCACTCTGCCCTAGTTCATCGATCATACCATTATAGGATGAAATCAATTTTTCTATTTCCTCTCCAGGACTATCAATATGTATTTTCTCGTTATTGCGATTTAAATTTGTGCGTTCCATCATGTTGGAAATGGTCTCTAAAGACCTAGTGATATATTTGGATATCACAAAAGCCAAGGCGATGGCCATGATTAACATTAAAAGATATACACCGCCCAAACGCATTAAAAACTCCCGTAATTCTTTGTCGTTAAAGGAATTATCTTCGAAATAGGGCAAGTTTAAAATTCCTATGGGCTTGAATTTGCGATCTAGAATATAGGTGTAGGAGGATTGATAGGTGTCTCCGGCCGCGGAATTCTCCTGTACATAGCGCTTGTCTGCACTTGCTTCAAGCGTATTTAGGATTTCTGGGACTATACAAAGTGATATAGGGTCGTTTCCAAACTTAGGTCTAGAACTTTTAATCAACGCCCCATCCAAGGTATACAGGTTGAAGTTCATGTTCTGAACCACAGCGATTTCATAAATATCTTCCATAAAGATCAGTCCCAAGTTCTCTTCGGTAACTGGGTAGGTAGTCTTTGCAATGGTAAGATCTATACTTTGTCTTATTTGCTCTTCCTTGCGTTCCATTCTATTTTGATGGTAATCCACATTTATTTCCCGAAACTGATAGATGGTAATGCCCAAAATCAATACTGAGGCGATCAATACCAATAAGATCATTGAAATAAAAATGCGGGACCGTAAGGATAGTTTCTTTAGCAAGTGTATGGTCTTTCGTTCAAAGTTAGCAAATATTGCACCAAAGTGGCTTGCATTAACGTATGGATAGCAGTCTTAGGTTTTTGGACTTTTTACCACCACGAAATGGAAGTCAATAGTCACATATCCTACCGCTTATAGCGCCCTAACTTTTCAGGTGTTTAGGTCTTTTTAAACTACGGGTAATACTTAGCTCATCAACTTAACCGCATCTTTTGCAAAATAGCTTGCGATGATATTTGCACCTGCTCGTTTAATCGAAATTAATTGTTCCATCATTACAGCATCGTGGTCCAACCAGCCTCTTTCCGCTGCTGCTTTGAGCATGGCATATTCTCCCGATACTTGATATACGGCTACAGGTACATCTACTTCGTTCTTTATTTCGCGAACAATATCCAAATAACATAAGCCCGGTTTTATCATAACGATATCTGCACCTTCGTCAATATCCTGCTGTGTTTCGCGAATGGCTTCGAACCTATTGGCAGAGTCCATTTGGTACGTTTTTTTGTCCTTAGGTACATTTTTCATGTCTACGGGAGCAGAGTCCAAAGCATCGCGAAAGGGTCCATAAAACGCACTTGCATATTTGGCGCTATAGCTCATAATACCTGTATTCGTATACCCTTCGTCTTCTAAGGCTTCTCTAATACTTAGAATGCGACCGTCCATCATATCGCTGGGGGCTACAAAATCAGCGCCAGCTTTGGCGTGGGACACACTCATTTCTGCCAGCACTTCCACGGTTTCATCGTTCAATATTTGTCCGTCTGCCACAATACCATCGTGTCCGTATGAGGAATAGGGATCCATGGCCACATCGGTCATAACCAACATATCCGGACACGCATTTTTAACCGTTTTAATAGCCAATTGCATTAAACCATGATCGTTTAAGGCTTCGGAACCAGCATTGTCTTTTAGATTATCTGGAACTTTTACAAAAAGCAATACAGCACAAAGGCCCATATTCCAGAGTTCCTTCACTTCTTTTTCTAGGTTATCCAAACTTAAGCGATAGTAATTGGGCATTGATGCTATTTCCTCCTTTACGCCTTTGCCTTCAACTACAAATAACGGCACCAAGAAATCACTTGGGGTAAGGATAGTTTCGCGCACTAAATGGCGTATGGCAGTTGAATTTCTAAGTCTGCGATTTCTTATAAGTGGGTACATGCTGTGAGTTTATATGTGAGTCTAAAGCTTTTATTTTTCAGTATTAAATCCTTTGCAAATATAAGGTAAGCCTTACTATTTTGCGATTAAAGCAGGCTTGCTTACTGGGTAATTCTTATTTGGGAGAGGCACTTGCTCCCGCAGACCAATTTATCCTTTATCTTTTTTAGTTGGTCTTAGTTTCTTTTTAGAAATGGACATGATCCTACTTTTTCCTTGGGTTTGTTTGTTCGTTAACTCCGAGTTGCGTTTTTCTGAAAGTCCGACAGCTTCCCAAATCAAGACACGTATCTCATTCATGGGGAATGATTTTATATCCTTTATCGCAATATGTCTTATGAGCTTTCCTTTTCCATTTAATATTAGAGTTCCGCTTGTTAGTTCTGCACCACGATTAAAGCCAAAGTTTACGTGTTTTGAATAAACAGCAATATGACAAAATGCATCTTTTAGCCTTTCTGATTTTGAGTACGCCAGTGCAACGGCATTATAATTGTCCCAGATCAATTCATTTGCCTGTGGCACCAAGCCCGTAATGAAGTTCCTTAGTTCCAAGGTCAACTCTTGAATCCCATCATCGTAAGGAGCTATAAATTTTGTGAATTCTGGGTGTGGTTTCATTAAGTGATTTGTATATACCAAATATACTCCAAGCTAAATAATATTTCTTAGGACGTAAACACCACAATCTTGATTAAAAAACCCTCAGATCGTAACAAAAACGATATCTTGACTACTAATTTTTTAAATAGGATAACCACCAAACACGATAACTATGCTCTCCATTACAGATTTGAACAAGACCTACCCTAACGGAACACAGGCTTTAAATAATGTGAACCTTGAAATAGGTAAAGGAATGTTTGGCCTTTTAGGACCTAATGGCGCAGGTAAATCTACTTTAATGCGCACCATTGCTACTTTACAGAATGCCGATAGCGGTAGTATAATTTTTGATGGTATCGATGTTTTTGATGCTCCAGATGAGCTACGGAAAGTATTGGGCTACTTGCCGCAAGATTTTGGTGTCTATCCAAAAGTATCAGCGGAAATGATGTTGAATCATATTGCCAAGATAAAAGGCATACAAAGCAAGGGCGATCGGGCCTCTTATGTGTCGGACTTGCTCAACAAGGTCAATCTCTATAAATTCAGGAAGCGGAATCTTGGGGATTACTCTGGAGGAATGCGCCAACGTTTCGGAATTGCGCAAGCCCTTATCGGAAATCCAAAATTAATTATTGTAGATGAGCCTACCGCTGGTTTGGACCCACTAGAGCGAAATCGTTTTCATAATTTGCTTAGTGAACTTGGTGAGGATGCTGTGGTTATACTTTCTACCCATATTGTAGACGATGTTGTAAATTTATGTACAAATATGGCCGTTTTTAACGAAGGAAGTGTGGTTGTACAAGGACATCCACAAGAGCTATCTAATACATTGAATGGCAAGGTGTATCGAAAAAATATAAGTAAAGAAGATACAGAAAAATACCAATCAGAATACACAGTATTATCCACCTACCTTAGAAGTGGTAATTTTAATGTAAACGTGTATAGTGACACCCACCCTGGCGAAGGTTTTGAGCCGGTAAACAACGATTTGGAAGATTTCTATTTCTATAGCATTAACCAACCTCAAACCGTATAATCATGAAGGAATTATTTCTGTTTGAGTTGAAGTACCGGTTGCGAAGACCCGCTACATATATCTATATTTTTCTAATGTTTCTTATTCCTTTATTATTAGCGGTGTTCGATAAATCAATTACCGCTCAGTTTACCAATAGTCCAAATGCAATAGTTGGTATTTTGGGCGGAATGAGTGTTTTATCCCTATTCTTTTATGCCGCGGTTATGGGTGTTCCCGTATTCCGAGATCAGGAACATGGAACGGCACAGACCTACTTTACCTTTCCTGTTTCGGAAAAGAACTATATTCTTGGTCGCTTTTGGGGAAGTTTTACCTTAGTGACTATAATGAACCTTGGCGCTGTTTTGGGAGCGATAATTGGCTACCAGTTAGGAGGCTTTTTAGATCGTCCCGATTATGGCACCTACACCGATTTTAATTTTTGGTCTTATTTTTTACCCTTTGTATACCTACTTACCTTCAATGCGTTTTTTATTGGGAGTCTGTTCTTTAGTTTGATGACATTTTTTAAGCGTATGCCTATCCTGTATTTGGGGGGTATTATTATTTTATTGGCGACTATTGTTTCTGGTCAGTTGGTGTCTAAATTGGATACAGAATGGCTAAGTATTTATATAGACCCCTTTGGTGAAAGCGCTCACGGCTACTTGACCAAATATTCCAGTATTAGTGAATTGAACACCATGCAGCTATCCCTAACGGGAAAATTCTTAATCAATAGGCTATTGTGGCTTGGAATTGGTGTTTCTATTTTCTTTGTTACCCTTTTTAAATTTTCCTATAAAGGTTTTTTGGAACCCAAGAAGAAAAAGACCAATAAAGAGGACAGCGAAGTATTTCAGGCTAGTGGATTAACCACTATTGTCCAGTCTTTCTCTAAAAAGGCAAAACGTGAAAACCTATGGTCCTTAAGTAAGATCGAATTTTTATCTATCGTAAAGGAATCCGTCTTTTTGGTATTAATTGTCATAGGTACCTTAATCGCGGGCTTTGTGGCCTATCAATCTAATCAAATTTATGGTACACCATCACTACCGCTAACCCGCTATATGGTGGTGCAGATTGCAGGCGGAATATCGCTTTTCTCTGTGATTATTCTTATAATTTACGCTGGGGAAGCGGTACACAGAACACGCAAGAACAAGACTTTTGAGTTCTATGACGCCTTGCCGGTAAGCAACAGCACCTTGTACTTATCAAAAATCTTCGCACTTGTGGGAGTGGCTTTTGTGTTGACCTTACTTGGAATACTCGTTGGTATATTATATCAAACGTTTAATGGGTATTTCAACTTTGAGCTGGGGATGTATTTCACTTACAATTTTACTAAAATCTTCCCTAGCTATGTAACTACATTGTTGCTTGCTTTCTTTATCCATGTACTGGTGAACAATAAATTTCTTGGTCATTTTATCGTGGTAGCTATCTATATAGGACTGCCTTTATTGATGACCTTAGCGTTTAAAACTAGTAATCCTTTGATAGTGTTTGGGGGTGTGCCTGGTAGTTTTCTAAGTGATTTAAACGGATTTGGTCATTACATGTACGGCGAATTTTGGTTGAATATGTATTGGATTCTGTTTACTCTTATTTTAGCCGCTATCGGTAAAATATTCTGGAATAGGGGTTTCTTTTCGTCCGCAAAGGAACGTTTGAAACTTGCCAGGCAACGGTTGAATGGTAAAACGATAGCATATACCTTATTTTTTGTTTTTGCCTTTATTTCTGTTGGGGCCTATAGTTTTTATAATTTGAAGGTCTTGAATCAATTGGAGGATGGGGATTATAGCGAAAAGCTGTCTGCCGATTCCGAAAAGGCCTACGGGAAGTATATTGATAAGCCTCACATTCAAGTAATCGACCTGAAGGCTAACATCGATATTTATCCTGAGGAACGGAAAGTAGATGCCCAAGGAATTTTTAAGGTGATAAATCCATCGGAAGAACCTATAGACACCCTTCTAATGGAAATTAAATTTCCGATTTCGGACACTAAGATTGATAAGGTGATATATAACGGGAAAGAACTCACTCCGTTCTTGAGCGATACTTTATACCGATTGTTTATTTACAAATTGCCCGAAGCTTTGCAGCCCAAGGATACTGCCAATTTGGTTATCGAAACTAAAGTACGAACGCATGGTTTTGCTATGGATACAGAAACGGCTATTTTGCACAACGGTACATTTTTCAGGGACGCTATATTTCCATCCTTTCATTATGAGCGGGCATTAAGTGATAATGGTGTGCGTAAAAAGTACGGTTTGGAGGAATTGGATTTCTTATATCCGCCAAGAACGGATACCATGGCGCTTAAGAAGAATCTGTTTAATGAGGATGCTAACTATATGAATTTTGAGGCAACGCTAAGCACAGCCAAGGGTCAGATAGCCATTGCACCGGGTATACTAACCAAAAAGTGGGAGGAAGGCAACCGTAGTTACTATAATTATAAATTAGAAGAAAAATCCGATTACTTTTTCAACTTCGTGTCCGCCGATTATGATGTAGTAACCGATGAGTGGATAGCTCCAAGCGGAAAAAAGGTGGATATTGAGATTTACCATTCGCCAAAACACAAGGATAACTTGGCCTATTTTATTAAAGGAATAAAGATATCCTTGGAATATAATTCAAGAAATTATTTGGAATACCCCTATTCGGTTATCCGAGTTATAGAATTCCCGGCATATTCCAATTTTGCACAGTCCTTTGCCACAACCATTCCGTATTCGGAAGATTTCGGTTTTGTGGCAGACTTCACAAAAGCGGAGGACTATAATTACGCATTTAGAGTTACTTCGCATGAAGTAGCGCACCAATGGTGGGGCCATATTGTAACCCCAAGTAAGACTTCGGGAGCCAATATCATATCTGAAACCTTAGCAGAATACGTGTCGCTCATGACCATGAAGCAAGAGTATGGCGAGAACGGAATTAAAGACTTTTTAAAGAATTCTTTGGATACCTATTTATCCAGTAGGCAGTTTAGTTTTAAGCCCGAGCGCTCCTTGATGGATGTAGAAACCGGTCAGTATATTTGGTATGAGAAAGGTTCCATGGTAATGTATGATTTACAGGATGTTATGGGTGAAGACGTTGTAAATACTGGACTTAGGAATCTTTTACAGGAATTCAAGTATTTTGAAAAAGGACGCTACGCCAGTTCCGAAGATCTGTATAATGCACTCTATACTGTTACTCCAGATTCTTTAAAATATAAAGTAGACGACGGATTTAAGGAAATTGTGCTTTATGAAAACAGGGTGATGGATGCCAAAACAAAAGCCTTAGATAATGGCAAATGGGAAACCACTTTTACAGTAAATTCCAAGAAAATCTATTACGACGACACCGGAAAGGAAAAAGAGGTTGATAAGAAAAAGAATTTGGTAGATGTTGGCCTTTTTGGAGAAGACGAAACCAATGATGATGGCATTACGGTCAAGAAGCCGTTTTTCTTTGAGCTAAAGTGGCTTTCTGCTGGAGATAACACATTTACCATTACTACAGACGAAAAGCCCTTAAAAGCTGGAATTGACCCTTACAATAAACTCATAGACCGGAATTCTGACGATAACTTGAAGTCGGTTGGGGAATAGGACCATTAAGGAACAGCATAATAAGAATGATTAAGGGCAGTTTAAACTGCCCTTAACTATATCATAATCTCCCCAACCAAATAACAAACCGCCTTCCCAGATATTTTCACACGTTTCCCTAAATATTCGCAAGACAAATCGCCACCGCGTTGCGATAATTGTTTTGCAGTCAATGTTGTCTTTCCCAATTCCTTTGCCCAATACGGAGTAAGGGTCGTATGTGCCGATCCTGTAACCGGATCTTCCGGAACACCACATTTAGGCGCAAAGAAACGCGATACAAAATCCACATTGCTTCCAGGTGCTGTAACGATTACGCCACGGCAATCCAATTGGTCTAAAAGATGAAAATTAGGACGAATTCCTTCAACCTGCTCTTGGGTTTCATAGATCAACATATAATCGGTCTTGCCTTTAAAGGTTTTTAGTGGATTTAAACCAATGGCTTCGTTAATCGCGGTAACAGTCTCAATAGTAGTTATTTCGTCTGTTGGAAAATCCATGGTCATACTTCCATCCGTATTTTTTACAACAAGTAATTCTCCACTTCTAGGGGAAATAAACCGAATAGTATTTTGTTTGTGATCGTAATAATTGAAAAGTGTAAAAGCCGTTGCTAACGTAGCATGTCCGCAGAGGTCAACTTCCAATTCTGGCGTAAACCATCGTAGGTCATAAACATCTCCGTTCGGAACTGCAAATGCCGTTTCGGCAAGATTGTTTTCTGCTGCTATTTTCTGCATTAGTTCATCTGGCAACCATTCGGTGAGGATGCAAACTGCAGCTGGGTTTCCTCCAAAAATGGTATCCGTGAACGCGTCTATTTG
>CAZMUV010000085.1:0-11547 GCA_964569345.1 uncultured Maribacter sp.
CAATACGTAAAAGATTTAGGCCTCAACCTAGAAGGGAAAATAAGAATCCCCACAATATCAATGAAAAAATACTTGCTCCAGAAGTAAGGTTGGTTGGCGACAATGTGGAGGTTGGTGTATACCCGATCAGAAAAGCTTTGGATTTATCCAAAGAATTAGAATTGGATTTGGTGGAAATTTCACCAAAAGCGAAACCGCCTGTTTGTAAGATAATAGATTATAAAAAATTCTTATACGAACAGAAAAAGAGGGATAAAGCCATGAAGGCAAAAGCCTCTAAGGTGGTTGTAAAAGAGATACGATTTGGTCCTAATACAGATGACCATGATTATGAGTTTAAAAAGAAACATGCCGAAAAGTTCCTAAAAGAAGGAGCTAAATTAAAGGCATATGTCTTTTTTAAAGGGCGGTCCATCGTTTACAAGGATCAAGGAGAAATTTTGCTTTTGAAGCTAGCTTCAGAGTTAGAGGAATTAGGAAAGGTGGAACAAATGCCTAAGCTTGAGGGAAAAAGAATGACCATGTTCTTAGCTCCAAAAACCAAGGGTAAATAATATATCGGTATCGCTCAGATACCGTATAGATTTATAAAATTCGAAACGCTGCTTGCTCATTGTAAGCAGCGTTTAGATTGAAAAAAGTTGAACTGATGGCAGTTAATTACTGAAATAAGTTTAGCATATAGTGAGATTAATTAATTAAATAGGAGAAAATGCCTAAACAGAAAACAAAATCCAGTGCCAAAAAGCGATTTAAGCTTACAGGTTCTGGTAAAATTAAAAGAAAGCACGCTTTTAAGAGCCACATTCTTACAAAGAAATCTAAAAAGCGGAAGCTTAGGCTAACGCATGATGGTTTGGTTCATCAAGCAGATGTTAACAGTATTAAAGAGCAGTTACGTTTAAAGTAACCTAGCCCTTTAAAAAGGTAGAATTATTAACCATGGAGTTAGGCCATAAAAGTTCCGAAATAAAAAACATAGGACGCCTACTACAAAAAATTTAGAAAAATGCCAAGATCAGTAAATGCAGTAGCTTCCAGAGCCAGAAGAAAAAAGGTGATGAAGCAAGCCAAAGGGTACTTTGGGAGACGTAAAAATGTTTGGACAGTTGCAAAAAATGCAGTTGAAAAAGCAATGTTATATGCTTATAGAGACCGTAGAAACAAAAAAAGAACCTTTCGTGCGCTATGGATTACACGTATCAATGCGGGAGCCAGATTACACGGAATGTCCTACTCTCAATTTATGGGTAAGGTAAAAGCTAAAAATATTGAACTTAATAGAAAAGTTCTTGCAGATTTAGCCATGAACCACCCTGATGCTTTTAAAGCCGTTGTAGACCAGGTAAAATAAATTAAACATATACATCTCACTTAAAAAATCCGATTCATATGAATCGGATTTTTTTATGCCATATTAGTTCATTCTTCAAATGAAAGTATCGTATAATTAACAGCTTTATAGATAAAGTCGGTATAGTTAAGTTCCGGATATAGTTAAAACCAAGTCCCTTCCAGAGGCATGATTTCTATGCTCACACAGATATACTCCTTGCCATACTCCCAAATTTAATCTTCCATTCGTAATTGGAATTTGCACTGAAGCACCTAAGAGGGCTGCCTTAATATGAGCAGGCATATCATCAGGCCCTTCATACGTATGTATATAATAAGGTGCGTTTTCAGGTACCATCTTATTCATATGACTTTCAAAATCTCTACGAACAGATGGATCGGCATTCTCGTTTATTGTTAGACTTGCCGATGTATGTTTAATAAACACTTGACACATCCCTATTTCAATTCTTGAAAATTCCGGACACTCATTGACAATTAAATCGGTAATGAGGTGAAATCCTCTAGAAAAAGCTGGAAGTCTATATGTTTTTTGATACCATTTCATAAGATTGTTATGTATAAACCGATAGTTATAGTAGACTAAAATAAGTACTTGACTATACTAGTCCTGAGCATATTCAAAGGTACAGACAGCATAGTTAAGCTAAAGCTCATCTAGCTTTAGCATTAATGGGACAAACACTATTAAATAAAAGTGAAAATTTGAGTAACCGTATCAGGAATCCTTTTCATTAAAATACCTTTACATTTTAAATTAAGCAATAGATGGATTTATCCAAAATAAAGATGGTAGTATCTGACATGGATGGTACCCTGCTCAACTCTACCCACGAGGTTAGCGACCGTTTCTTTAAAATTTTTGAAACGCTAAAATCAAAAGGCATCCTCTTTGTTGCGGCCAGTGGAAGACAGTATAATAGTATAATTGATAAACTGCATCCCATCAAAAACGATATTATAGTCATAGCCGAAAATGGGGGTTTTGTAATGCAGCAAGAAGAGGAATTACTTTCTACACCTTTACCGACTAACCATATCAAAAAAACTTTAGAAATACTGCGTATGTTTCCCGAAATGCATCCAGTACTGTGCGGAAAACAAACGGCTTTCATAACTGGAAAATCAGATGTTTTTGCAGACAAATTAAGAGAATACTATTCCGAATTCGCTATTGTTGACACCTTGGAAAATGTTTCTGCAGAAATCATAAAAATAGCTATCTATCATTTTGAAAGTTCAGAACGGTTCATTTACCCACATGTAAAGTCGCTAGAACAAGAACTTAAAGTGAAAATATCAGGAACAAACTGGGTTGATATTTCTAGTGCAAATGCACATAAGGGGTTTGCATTAGAAAAAGTTATGAAGGCGCATCACATTAATTCAGATGAAGTACTCGTGTTTGGAGACTATAATAATGATTTAGAAATGCTTGCCCTGTCTGATTTTAGTTTTGCGATGGAAAATGCACATCTTAATGTCAAAAATACAGCAAAATTCCAAACGGTATCCAATGATGATTTTGGAGTTGAAGTAGTTTTGGAAAAACTTATATCACAATTGAAGTGACCTAATTCAATCAAAATTATATAGTCAAGTGACTTAGTTTTTAAAACCTTAAGCGGTCTAAAAATTATGTTTATAATAAATTATTACTTAAAATCATAGCTATGAAATTTAATCAGAACTCTGCCCTAGATCAGTTAATGACCCTGTTGTTCGAGCCATATAAAAAAAGTGTTTCGGATGTACAGAAAGTGTCCAATGCTTTATTGGAAGGTGGAATTATAGCATCAGAAGATGAAATAGTAAACGACCATATAGCTTTTAGGACATTGGGCGTTCCTTGTTTGGGTATAGCTTCTTTAGAAAAGATTTTTCTTCACTATGGGTATGAAAAACGCGATTATTATTTTTTTGAAGGCAAAAAATTAAATGCTTATTGGTACGCACCACCATCAGCAGAATATCCACGTATATTCATAAGTGAACTTAGGGTCGATGATTTATCAAAAAGTACCAAAGCGCTTATTACTAAATACACAGCTAAAGTTACTTCCGATCCAGTTTCCAATTTAGATTTGAACGACCCTAAGGCCGTAGGCGACTTTTTCTACAAATCGTTATGGCAACTACCCAGCATAGAAGATTACCAAGCACTTGCAGCTGATAGCGAGTATGCCGCTTGGGTAATTTACAATCGATACTATTTAAACCACTACACCATTAGTGTACACGAGCTTAAAGAAGGGTATAATACTATGGAAGCGTTTAACGAATTCTTAGTAGGTATTGGTATAAAACTAAACAACTCGGGCGGTGTCATCAAACAAAGTGCCGATGGGCTACTTAGACAAAGTAGCTCTGTGGCCAAAATGATGGAGGCCACGTTTAAAAATGGCAAAACAATGGAAATTCCGGGTAGCTATGTGGAGTTTGCAGAACGACTTCCTTTACCTAAATTTAAACATTTGGCTAAATCAGAAGTTTCCAGAATACAACGAAGGGACGGGTTTGAATCGGCCAATGCTGATAAAATTTTTGAAAGCACCTACGCTTCTCAAACAGATTCTAAAACAGACTAAGTTTTCTGTTTTTTCTTACGAGCCGCTGGAAAAAGCACATTATTTAAGATCAATCGATATCCAGGTGAGGTTGGATGTAACTCCAATTCGGTTTTTGGGTCTCCTACCCTATGCTGGTAATCTTCTGGATCATGCCCTCCGTAAAAGGTGAAAAATCCTTTTCCATTTATTCCATGTATATATCTGGCTTCTCCGTTTAGTTTATTTTCTCCAAGTACCAGCACGGTAGGTTTAATTTGTGATTTATTGAAGGCCGTGGTCTGCCCCATAAAACCCTTTACCAGCGAGGTATGGTTTTGACACAGCATGGTAGGTACAGCATCCCATTTTGCCGAAAAATCCATCAATGAAAAATAATCCGACTCCTTGGGAACGTTTCCTCTTTTAGCAGTCATATCTATAGAGGAAAACTCATATTTCATAGGACTTCTCTCCAAAACAAAGTCTGTAAAAGCAAAAGTTTTACTAAAACTCAAACTAGCTTGGTAGTTAGGGTCTGAGGCATCCCCATCGAACATAGGTTCGCAAATGTCCACACCACCCGCCGCAAGGGCAATATCAAAACTATCTGTTGCAGAGCACATGGCGAACATAAATCCACCACCGATAACATAATTCCGTATTTTTAAAGCTACGGCTCCCTTTTCTTGAGACACCTTATTGTAACCCAATTTCTTCGCTAGTTTTTCAGATGCTGCCTTCCCATCAATATACCACGGCGTTGCTCTATATGCTCCATAAAATTTTCCATATTGACCCGTAAAATCCTCATGATGTAAGTGCAACCAGTCGTATAAAGCTAGTTTATCGTTTAATACCTCCTCATCATAAATAGTGACATAAGGTATTTCCGCATAGGTTAACACCATAGTTACGGCGTCATCCCAGGGCTGGTTACCTTGTGGTGAGTACACGGCAATTTTTGGTGCTTTCTCCAAAATAACGGCATCCTGATTTTTGGATGGACTACTGATTTCATCCAAAATAGCATTCGCTTGATTATCGGATACAATTTCAAACGAAACGCCTCTTATTTGACATTCTTTTCGGATACTTTCTCCGTCTGGCAATAAGAAAGAACCGCCCCTATAGTTTAAAAGCCACTGTACTTTTTGTTGTTTAGCAAGGACCCAATAGGTAATTCCATATGCCTTTAAATGGTTTTTCTGGGAATCGGCATCCATAGGTATAAGAATGGATGATGCTGAGATTTGCAAGGAAAATAGAAACAATAAAAAAAAGAAAAGACTTTTTAGCATGTGCTTTATATTATTCAATCCTTACAAAGGTAGAAGAAAAACCTCGGGTTGTATTTCACGAACAGTTAAAGAATTTGCAAAACTTTATCCAAATTAATCTTAGACGTGGTTTGAATCTAAGCTTTAAATTCAACTAAAAATTGAAAGGCATGTATAGCACATATCTCCAGTTGGAAAAATATTCAACTCACTAAAAAGGCACATCGTTATCATCCTCAGGGTCTAAACCTTGATTCATATTACTGCCAAACGCCTCTTTCGTGGTAGGTAAATTTTTAGTAGCAAAAGGGTTTTCCTCATTTTCGTTCATTTTGGACTGAAATTCGAAAGGGGAGTCAAAATCATCAAGATTATCAAACTTACCGAGATTTCCGATAAATTTCAATCTAATACTATCCAAACCACCGTTCCTGTGCTTTGCCACAATCAACTCTCCTTGGCCTTGGGTAGGACTTCTTTCTTCATCATCCCACTCATCTATTTTATAATATTCAGGTCTGTAAATAAATGCTACGATATCTGCATCTTGCTCAATTGCACCAGATTCCCTAAGATCTGATAATAGCGGCCGTTTACTACCTCCACGTGTTTCTACAGCTCTTGAAAGCTGTGACAATGCGATTACAGGAACATTTAATTCCTTAGCCAATGCTTTTAGGTTACGGGAAATCGTAGAAATTTCCTGTTCCCGATTTCCTCCTTTTTGGGAACCTCCAGCCGTCATCAATTGTAAGTAATCGATAACAATCATTTTTATACCATGCTGCGATGCAAGTCGTCTTGCTTTTGCCCTAAGGTCAAATATGGAAAGTGACGGGGTATCATCTATAAACAAGGGTGCTTTTTCCAAGGCCTTTACCTTTACATTCAGCTGCTCCCACTCGTGTTTTTCTAATTTACCTGTACGCAGTTTTTCGGAAGAAAGTCCGGTTTCTGAGGAAATTAAACGAGTAATCAATTGTACTGAGGACATCTCACAGGAGAAAAATGCTACCGGAATATTATGGTTTACCGCCATGTTCTTGGCCATGGACAAGGTAAGCGCGGTTTTACCCATACCCGGACGCGCTGCAATGATAATTAAATCACTGGGCTGCCAACCAGAGGTAAGTTTATCCACTTTATCAAAACCGGAGGGTACACCACTCAACCCTTCCTTATTGGCAATTTCTTCAATTCTTTTCTTGGCTTGTATCACCAAATTCTGAGCTGTTTCCGCAGAGCGCTTTAGATTACCTTGGGTAACATCATATAGCTTGGATTCCGCAGCATCCAAAAGATCAAAAACATCGGTACTTTCATCGTATGCCTCCTCAATAATTTCGTTGGATATCTTAATCAAACTCCGCTGAATGAACTTTTGAAGAATAATACGGGCATGAAACTCGATATGCGCCGAAGAAGCTACTTTTTGTGTCAATTTTATCAAATAAAAATCACCTCCTATTGCCTCTAACTTACCCGCTTTCTTCAATTGGGAAGAAACAGTTAATAAATCCACCGGTTGAGACTCTTCGAACAAAACGAAGATGGCCTCATAGATAAACCTGTGCGCGTCCTTATAGAATACATCTGGGTGCAAAATATCGATAACCTCATCAACCCCCTTTTTATCTATCATCATCGCGCCAATCACAACCTCCTCCAAATCAACGGCTTGCGGTGGTATTTTACCTCTTTCAAGGCTAATGATAGTAGATTTGTCAATCTTACGACCAACTAAGGGTTTCGTGTTCTCCATGAATGCGAAAATATGCAATTAACATTTAGCTAACACTGGAATTCCTTTTTAGGATGTTCACAGATCACTAACAATTGCTGTTAATAAGTTACAATTTTATGTTGATAACAAAAAAAATCCAGAGATTAAAAACTCTGGATTTTCCTGAGGTTGCAAAAATGGTCTATCAACCATTAAAAACACCCATCTCTTCGTATTTTTCCATACGCTGTTTTACTAATTCTTTTGGTGATAACTTTTGAAGCTCACCATAATGGGAAATTATTTTGTTTTTCAGAATATCGAAAGTTTTATCCCTATTCGCATGCGCACCTCCTGCCGGTTCCCTAACAATTTCGTCTATTAACTTTAGTTTCTTCATATCGGTAGCGGTCAACTTTAATGCAGACGCAGCGATTTCCTTATATTCCCAGCTTCTCCATAAGATAGAGGAACAGGATTCCGGTGATATAACTGAGTACCAAGTATTTTCTAACATCAACACTTTGTCCCCTACTCCAATACCCAATGCGCCACCTGAAGCACCTTCTCCTATAATAGCCACAATAATAGGTACTTTAAGTCTTGTCATTTCCAAAATATTCCTAGCAATAGCTTCTCCCTGTCCCCGTTCTTCTGCTTCAATTCCTGGATAGGCTCCTGGAGTATCTACCAAGCAAACTACAGGAATATTAAATTTTTCGGCAGATTTCATCAAACGCAGCGCTTTACGATACCCTTCAGGATTTGCCATACCAAAGTTCCTGTATTGCCTTGTTTTTGTATTATACCCTTTTTGTTGCCCTACAAACATGAAAGACTGGTCCCCTATTTTTCCTAACCCACCGATCATGGCTTTGTCATCTTTAACGTTACGGTCACCGTGAAGTTCCAAAAAGGTATCTCCACAAATAGCTTTGATATAGTCTAAAGTATACGGTCTGTTTGGATGTCTTGAAAGCTGAACACGCTGCCAAGCCGTAAGATTCTTATAAATATCCTTTCTAGTCTCGGCTAATTTTTTCTCTATCTGCTTACAAGTTTCAGTAACGTCAACATCACTCTCTTCACCAATAATCATACACTTGTCCAATTGGTCTTCCAGCTCCTTTATAGGAAGTTCAAAATCCAAATATTCCATAGTTCAAAAAAGATTTAGTTAGTTGTGAGTTCAAAGATAAAACTTTAAACCCTAACCTTTAGGTGAAGGCTGCTTTTTACTGGCCCTATGTTTTAAAATACCGTTTGTAATTACTGTTACCAAAATAACCGTGGCTCCAACATAAAAAAGCGGATTCATTTTTTCCTCCGAACCGAAAAATACCAATGCCAGCACTATGCCGTATACGGGTTCCATATTGTTGGTTAACATAACGGTATAGGCGGTAAGCACACGCATAATTTTCACAGATGCAATAAAGGCATATGACGTACATACAAGTGCCAGAACAACGATATACCACCAATCAGAAACTTCTAATCTAAAAAATTCAGAGGTAAAACCACCTCTAACAGAAAGCAATAGGGTTAAGAATAAAGTTCCAATTCCCAACTCATAGAACGATATGACCGATGGTTTATTTTCCTTTACCAACTGTGCGTTTACAATCGAAAAAACGGTGGCCAAAAAGGAAGAAATTAAAGCGATTATCATACCATAAATATAGTTGGTCTCTACACGAAAAATAAGATATAGCCCTAGCATGACCAATAATCCTAATAGCAATTCATACCCAACTATTTTGCGCTTGTACACTATTGGCTCTATAACAGCAGCAAAAAATGCACCAGTGGACATCATGGCTAGGGCTACGGAAACCGTAGATACTTTAATCGCCAAAAAAAAGGTGACCCAATGTAAGGCTACTATAATACCGGCAAAAGTGAACCACAACAAGGTTTTAGTATTTACGCGTAGTGTAAATTTTGAAAAACGAATGTACACGAGAATGAATAGGGACGCCAATCCCATACGATACCAGACTAGCGGCAATGAGTCTATAGAAATTAGTTTTCCAAGAATCGCTGTAAAACCGTAAATAAAAACTATAAAATGGAGATGTATGAGATTGCTTAATCTATCTTTTTGCATTCTGTAACAAGTAAAAAGCCAAAGCGCCAAAGACTACATTAGGTATAATTACCGCCAACAAAGGGGGAAATCCTGATTGCTCAGCAAGGGTACCAAAAACTTTATCGAAAAACACGAACACGAAGGCTACTAAAATTCCAAAGGCTAGATTAACCCCCATTCCTCCGCGTCTTTTTACCGAGGATACAGCAACGGCAATAATGGTTAAGATAAAAGCCGTTAATGGCAAGGCCCACCTTTTGTATTTTACAAGAACATAAGTGTTAATGTTGGATGCTCCTTTTCTTTTTTGACTTTTAATGAACTCGTCTAATTCATAAAGATTCTTTGTTTCTGCTACGTAGGATACCTGGGTAAGGTCGTTGATTTTGAAAGGAAACAGAGTATCAAGGCGCCTTTTACTTTCAATAAATGCAGTATCTCCCTTAACCGTTCGTTTACTATAGGAAGTTAATCTATACGTACTATCTTTTTCTACCCATCTAATATTTGCCGCGGAAATTTTAAATTTAAGTTCATTCTTTTCATCAAAACGTTCAAACGTGAAATTGTTTCCCAATTGCCGGGCTGGATCAAAACTACTCACATAGATAAAATCCGTTTCATTCAACTGATTGAAAATATTATTGGTGATACGATCTTTCTTTCCCTTTTTAAGGTATTTGAACTTAAATTCATTAAAACCAAGACTGGCATTAGGCACGATGAACATGGTCATAAAAAACATCAATACAGCTATAATAGATGCTCCAATCAAGTAAGGGCGCAAAAACCTACCATAGGAAACACCAGAGCTTAAAATAGCTACAATTTCAGTATTGTTGGCGAGTTTAGACGTAAAGAAAATTACCGATAAAAAAAGAAAAATAGGAAATAGCAGATTACCAATGTAGATGGTGAAGTTGAGATAATACACCAAAATTTCGTTTAGTGGGGCTTCATTATCAATCATTTTCCCAATCTGCTCTGCCAAGTTCACCATAATACCAATGGGAATGAAGAGAAGCAACATTAGGGAAAATGTAGCTAAATACCGCTTTAATATGTATTTATCAATTATCGAAAGCATTAGAGCCTTTTATCCATTTGTTTTACCATCCGATCTTTCCATTCTCTAAAATCACCTGCCAAAATATGCTTTCTGGCCTCGCGTACCAACCAAAGATAAAATCCTAGATTATGTATCGTTGCTATTTGTTTTCCTAGATATTCATTGGCTGCGAACAAGTGCCTTAAATACGCCTTGCTATACTCGCGATCGACAAAAGTAGTTCCCATTTCATCCAATACGGAAAAATCGTCTTCCCACTTCTTATTCTTTATATTGATGGAGCCATGAGCCGTGAACAACATTCCATTTCTAGCGTTTCTGGTAGGCATTACACAATCAAACATATCTACCCCAAGGGCAATATTTTCTAATATATTAATAGGAGTTCCAACACCCATTAAATATCTGGGTTTATCCTCTGGTAATATTTCGCAAACCACCTCGGTCATTGCATACAATTCATCCGCTGGCTCTCCTACAGAGAGGCCACCGATTGCGTTTCCTGCTGCACCGGAATTGGCAATATATTCTGCGGACTGACGTCTTAAATCCTTATACGTTGACCCCTGTACAATCGGAAAAAAAGTCTGAGCATAATCATACTCCAAAGGTGTTTTTTCTAGATGATTGATACATCTATCCAACCAGCGATGCGTCATGTGCATAGATCGTTTTGCGTAGTTGTAATCGCAAGGATATGGTGTGCATTCATCAAAGGCCATAATAATATCTGCACCAATGACCCGCTGGATTTCCATTACATTCTCCGGGGTAAACATATGTGTAGAACCATCAATATGCGATTTAAACTTTACGCCCTCTTCCTTTATTTTTCTATTTGCAGAAAGGGAATACACTTGGTATCCTCCACTGTCCGTTAAGATATTCCTTTCCCATCCCATAAACTTATGCAGACCCCCGGCTTGTTTTAATATATGGGTCTTGGGCCTTAGGAACAAATGATAGGTATTGCCCAGAATAATATCAGGGTCAATTTCTTCTCGTAGTTCTTTTTGATGTACTCCTTTTACGGAAGCAACCGTACCAACGGGCATGAAAATCGGTGTTTTTATAACACCATGATCTGTTTCAATGGTTCCTGCCCTTGCTTTGCTAAGTGGATCGGTTTTGTGTAAGGTAAATTTCAAAAGCTTATGAATAAGTACACAAAGATAATGAACTCAAAGTCCACAAAACTTAATAAAAAGTAAATATCCAAAAGCGATACATGTTTATGTTAATCACTTAAAAAATATACCACAGCCTGTTCCTTATTGGCATAAAACAATAAAGCAGAAGGCTTTACGTTCTGGTGGTATAAGGAGAAACAGGATTTTTGGTATTGTTATTGATTTCCATTTCGTTCAACAAAACAAAATAATCATGAAAAAAATAGTTTTAATTACAGCAGTGGTATTGTCAGGGTTTTTTGGCTTAGCGCAAACTGGCTCCGGATTTGGTATAAAGGGTGGTATAAATTA
>CAZMUV010000085.1:11647-14279 GCA_964569345.1 uncultured Maribacter sp.
GATTTATTTCCTCTATAGTTGGAATGCCATCGTTGTCGTCATCTGGATCAACATAGTTTGGAACACCTCTTGGTTCGTCTGCCGTATCCGTGTTATCATCATTTAAGTTGCCATTATTATTCACATCTTCTAGGATAGACGGAATACCATCCAAATCTGTATCCGTATCAGGCTCAAACGCAAAAGCATCTACCCTAAAAACCAAAGGTGCGTAAAGTGGTATTAAATTACTGGTAGGAGTATTATAGTATGCAAGCTCAGATGGCATAAAAATGGCGCCTATGCCATAGTCTTCATAAGTAAAAGTTCCATCTCCATTTTCTATTACAGCACTTCCTGTTTTAAAATATTCCATCCCGTTACCAAAACCACGAACAACTTGAGAAAGATTAAACTTTACAGGTTGGCTAACTTGAGAATCAAATACCTGTCCATTTAATAAAGAACCCTCATATCTTAAAATAGAGTTATCTCCAATGGTAGGTACTGCGTCCGAAACCCCTTGTCTAACTACTAAATAATAAAATTTACTATTTACAACTTCATCATCGGATACTCCCACGTCTGCAGATGTAACGGAAATAGTTTCCGAACCAAATTCTACTCCCATTAGTTGTTCGCTATCAAAAATAGAGACTTTATCACCATTATCTCCTGCTATAGTATCAAATCGAATTCTATAATCAAAGTCGGTAGGAGGATTTTGAAATTCCTCATAATTATAAAAATGACTCTTTAAAAAAGATACTATTTCCGCATCATTTTCAACAGATACCTCGCTTAATAACCTTGGAGGCACTATCTCTACTTCAGGTCTTTCATCATCATCTCCACAAGACCATGCTGCAGCTGCCAACCAAACAAGTAAACAAATATTTTTTAATTTCATCAACACAATTATTAAGCGCGCAAGATACAATTTTCCCCTATTTTTGCTTAGAACCTTAACAAAGATTTTTATTTGTAATGCGGATAGATAAATACTTATGGAGCACTCGTTACTTTAAAACACGGAATATTGCCACAAATGCCTGTAAAAAAGGTCATATTAAAATAAACGACAACGTTGCAAAACCAGGTAGGGAAGTTTTTCCGATGGATACTGTAATTGTACGAAAGAATCAAATCAACTATCAATTTACGGTACTGGATATTCCACCAAGCCGTGTAGGGGCAAAACTGGTAGATATGTACAGAAAAGACACTACCCCAAAAGAGGCCTTTGAGCATAACGATCTATTACATTACTCAAAGGAATACTATCGAAAAAAGGGTGCTGGAAGACCAACAAAAAAAGACCGTAGAGAAATTGAGGATTATTTAGATGAACCCACTGCATCTAAAAAACCAAATGAAACAGACAAACTAACCGATTCAGAAATAGATAAAGACGCATAAGCAAAACATACGTTATATTTAAAACTTAAAGTATTAGACTAATGGAACAACTTATTCTTTCCCATGACCAGATACAGTTCAAGACAAAACGTATCGCCTACCAGATTTATGAGGCTAATGTAGATGAGAAACAAATCATCATTGCTGGAATTGACGGAGGAGGCATCAAGTTTGCAAAAAAGATAATAGCGGTTCTTCGGAAGATTACTAATGCAGAAATAACATTGTGCAAGGTAATGATGGATAAGAGCAACCCATTAAAAAGTGGTGTTAGCACTTCCATTTCAGAGAATGATTTCAAAAACAAGTCTATAGTGCTGGTAGATGATGTGCTAAACTCAGGCACAACTCTTATCTATGGTGTGCATCATTTTTTGAGAACACCTTTAAAACAGCTCAAAACAGCAGTTCTGGTAAACCGAAACCATAAAAAATATCCTGTAAAAGCAGATTATAAAGGAATTTCATTATCCACTTCATTACAAGAACATGTAAACGTATTGTTTGAATCGAAAAACGACCGGGTGTTTTTAAACTAGCCGCTTCAGTAGTTCGTTAGCCACTTCTTCCGGAGTCTTTTCCTTACTAGACATGGTAATGTTGGCTTGGTTGTAGTAAAAACTACGCTCAAAAAGATGTTTTCCAATAAATTCGGTTAACTCTGCATTTGCTATATCCTTTATCAATGGCCTTTGAGCCTTCTCTGTAGAAAGTCTCCTTACCAGTTCATCTAAGGAAACCTTCAGATAAACACTATTCCTTGTTGCATCGGTTATTGCATTCATATTTGCACCATAACATGGTGTTCCACCTCCTGTAGATAATAAAAAGTTTGAATCGGAACTTAAAATTTCATTTAGATAAAAAAATTCTTTTTTTCTAAAATACAGCTCACCCTTGTTCAAAAATAACTGTGCTATAGTTTGCCTTTCTGCTTTCTCGATATATTCATCTAGATCTAAAAATTTAATTTTCAAGCGTTTAGCAACTAACTTTCCTATCGTAGTTTTTCCACTACCCATATATCCTACCAATACTATTTTCACGTGTTTGTTTTGTGTAAAATTGAACTAATTTTAATCGATTTCAAAAAAAATAAAAATTCTCTTAAAATGCACTTGTATAGTAAATGAATCCTCTTATATTTGCACCCGCAATGAGGGAAATATCCGGATTTGTTTTTGACCTGGTAGCTCAGTTGGTAGAGCATCTCCCTTTTAAGGAGAGGGTCCTG
>CAZMUV010000086.1:0-14240 GCA_964569345.1 uncultured Maribacter sp.
ATTTATTGGTCGCGCAAAAATAAAGTTTTTATTGAAATCCAATGGCGTATTTATTCGTTATTTTTGGTTTATTCAAGTGAAATTGGTCTATCCAAATCAAAAATTCGATAAATTTTAATGTTTCTCAAAAAGGTATCGCTTCTTAACTACAAAAATTTTGAGTCTAAGGATTTAGAATTCGATTCAAAAATCAACTGTTTTGTGGGCGATAACGGCAAGGGCAAGACCAATATACTAGATGCTATTTACCACCTTTCTTTTGGAAAAAGCTATTTTAATCCGATTTCCTCTCAGAACATAAAGCATGGAACTGATTTCTTTGTGGTAGAAGGCCTTTTTGAAAAAGAAAACAGGGAGGAAAAAATTGTTTGCAGCCTAAAGCGAAACAATAAAAAAATTATCAAAAGAAACGGAAAGGCTTATGAGCGCTTTGCGGACCATATAGGCCTATTGCCCTTGGTTATTATTTCGCCTGCAGATCGTGACCTTATTTCAGAAGGTAGTGATGTACGACGGAAATTTATGGACGGTGTCATTTCCCAATCCAACAAAGCCTATCTGCAGTCCTTAATTAACTATAACAAAGTACTATCCCAACGAAACGCCCTGTTAAAATATTTTGCTGCCAACCATACCTTTGATAAAAATACTTTAGCAGTATACAATGAGCAGCTACATACCTACGGGTCGGAAATATTCGAAAAACGAACCGAATTCTTAGAAAAGTTTATCCCTATTTTTAAAACCCAATACAAAGCAATTACAGGAAATACTGAGGAAGTACACCTAAATTATGATAGTAAATTGCACCTTAGCGACATGGCAAGCCTATTAGAAAAAGCTATAGATAGGGACCGGGCCTTACAATACACAAGTGTTGGCGTGCATAAAGACGACCTTAGCTTTACTATTGCCGAGTATCCTATCAAAAAATTTGGAAGTCAGGGGCAACAGAAGTCCTTTTTAATCGCTTTAAAATTTGCGCAGTTTCAGTTTATGCAAGAGGCATCACAAACCACTCCCATCTTGCTTTTAGACGATATTTTTGATAAATTGGATGAACATAGGGTCGCACATATTATCTCCTTAGTAAACAAGGACAACTTCGGCCAAATATTCGTGAGTGACACCCATGCCGATAGAACCGAAAATGTGGTAAAAAAAATACATCAGTCCTATAAAATATTTAAACTTTAACTATGAAACCTTTACTCCTTTTTTTAGGCTTTACCCTACTGCTCTCCTGCACTTCTGTTAGCGAAGAAAAACTAGACCTACTTAATGGTTATTGGGAAATAGACCGGGTAGAATTTCCGAATGGAGGAGAAAAGGAATACAGAATGAGTACCGATGTTGATTTTATACAATTGGAAGGGTTAAAAGGGTTTAGAAAAAAAATGAAGCCTAGATTTGATGGCAATTTCGAAACCTCAGATGATGCAGAACCTTTTCGAATAAAAGTGAATGAAGAAATTTATAGTCTCGTATACAAAAATAACCTTAGCGAATGGCAGGAAATAATAACTGCGCTTAGTAAGGATAATTTTTCTGTACAAAACGAAGACGGTATCCTTTACCACTACAAACGCTTTGAACCTATCAGTATTACCCCATAATATGGCTAAGAGAGAAAATAACAATCTTAATATGAAAGAGGCTCTATCTGCCTTTATCCAAAAGAATAAGCTGCAGGGTGGCATGGATAAAGTAGATGCCCGCGCCGCTTGGGTACGGCTTATGGGAAATGGTGTGAACAATTACACCACTGCCATTGAACTTAAGAACGATATACTCTATGTTTCACTTTCGTCATCTGTACTGCGCGAGGAACTTAGCTTAGGCAAATCAAAAATCATAAGCATGTTGAACGAAGAACTAGGCAAAAACCTGGTTAGAAAAATAGTGCTTCGATAAGAAGGCATACATTATTATCGGTCTGAAATATATTTCTAAGAATTAAGAAGCTGAAGGATTTAAAAAAATATCAAAAAAACTCCAACCAGATTAGCAGGTATCTAAACCACCAAGAAGCTTCACATTACGAACCAAAAAGACCGCTTCAAATATCTTTGAAGCGGTCTTTTTGTATACTAAACTAGCTATTGTAACTAGTAAATTTCTCTACCTGAAAAGTGAAAAGAACCTTCTAGAGCAGCGTTCTCGTCACTATCTGAACCATGCACCGCATTCTCGGCGATATCTGTAGCAAACATTTTTCTAATCGTACCTTCGGCAGCCTCTGCAGGATTGGTAGCACCGATTAAGGCCCTAAAGTCCTCAACAGCATTTTCCTTTTCTAAAATAGCGGCAACGATAGGTCCTCTTGTCATGAATTCTACTAATTCGCCAAAAAACGGACGCTCTTTATGGATGGCGTAAAACTCCTGCGCATCTCTAAGGCTTAGCTGCGTATATTTCATAGCTACAATCTTAAATCCAGATGCTGCAATTTTTTCCAATATAGCCCCTATATGTCCGTTAGCAACGGCATCTGGCTTAATCATTGTAAATGTTCTATGTGTACTCATATCTAAAATTTTGCGCAAAAATACGATTTTCTATTCAACCCACAACTATTCATAGCGTTGCCGTACCTCTCCAAGCACCACACCATTATCACCTAACATCTGCAATACCGCGGTTTTTGTTTTAAAATTTAACCGTACGGTGCCAAAACTTTCGGTACTCACCACCGCTCCCACCCTAAAGGGATTTGGTTCTCCAGTAAAACTTCTGTATGCATGCGTAAGACCACTACTGGTAAAATCGATTAGGGGATAGGACACATCTACAAGCTCAGTTTTAGAAATCTCTGAAATATGACGATCACCAGACAGCACAATAACACCATTTGCATTCGAATTAGCAATGGAGCGCTTAAACCGGTCCACTTCGTGAGGAAAATTACCCCAACACTCGAATCCATGTTCATTGGAAAGTAATTGAATACTACTTACAATGATGTTAAAGTCGGCCTTTGAACTTATCAACTCCTTCTCCAACCACAGCCACTGTGCCGCTCCAAGCACGGTACCTTCTCCATATTCATTTGGCTTCGTTCGTTTTTTGGTTTCTGTATCTGGCGTTAGTGGCGTTCTAAAATACCGAGTATCTAAAACGATTACTTTTACGCTTCCCTCGGCTGTTTGATACGCATGCGAAGCATAAACACCTTCTCTTTTTCTTCTCGGACTATCCGCTGCAACATCCATAAAGTCCAAAAAAGCTTGCTGGCTTTCTCTTTTTGCCAAAAATTCTGTTCCGCCATCGTTTAGACCATAGTCATGATCGTCCCAAGTTCCAATAACCTCTACAGTAGCAATCAGCTTTTTATAGCCCGGTATTCCTTTTTGTGCGCGGTACATATTTCTAAGCTTTTGCATGTCATCCGTATCTGCATAAATATTATCGCCACCCCAAATCCACACGTCTGGTTTCGTTTGCAGTATATCGTCCCATAACAAATTGGGCAAGGAGACTTTATTGCAAGAACCAAAGGCAATAGTAAAGACATCATTAGTTGTTGTTGTCTTTTTGGTTGAGTCACAAGAGCTGGCTACCGTTAAACAAAGAAGTAAAAGGATTGTTCTCATCACATTATACGATTAGAAACACAAAAATACACTTTCATTTTTACCTTTATAGTATTAAATTGTATCTTTGCCGCCATGAATTTAGAGCACATAAATGCCCTCAAAACGCTGCTTTCCACATCAAAGAAAATAGCGATTATTCCACATAAAAATCCAGACGGCGATGCCATAGGTTCTACACTTGCGCTCTGGCATTACCTAAAGAGTAAGGGGCATGAAGCGGTAGTCGTAGCACCTAATGATTTTCCTAAATTTTTAAAATGGATGCCAGGGGCAGAAAGCGTTTTAAACTTTGAAAAAGAAAACGCGCAAGCAAAGAATATTCTTCACAATGCGGACATCATATTTACCTTAGACTTTAACCATCTTGGGCGTGTTGGCCAAATGACGGAGTACTTGGAAAAAGCATCTGCTACTTTTGTTATGGTAGACCATCATCAAGAACCATCAGACTATGCAAAAATCGTGTATTCCGATGTACAAATGAGTTCTACCTGTGAAATGGTGTACCACCTTTTGGATTTTTTAGATGCAACCGATGAAATCACCGCTGATATGGCGAACTGCATCTATACCGGAATTATGACAGATACGGGTTCCTTTAAGTTTAAAGCTACCACGAGCACCACACATAGAATAATTGCAGACCTAATAGACAAAGGTGCAGACAATACAGCGATACATAGTCGCATCTACGACACCAATTCGCCAAGTAGGTTGCATCTATTAGGTTGTGCTTTAAAAAATATGGTGATTTTAGAGGCATACAACACAACCTACATTACCCTTAGCCAAGAAGAGTTAGACCAATATAAGTTTACCAAAGGCGACACTGAAGGTTTTGTAAACTACGGCCTCACCTTAGAAAATATTCGCTTTGCGGTCATATTTATTGAAAACAAAGAGGAAGGCATCCTTAAAATATCCTTTAGATCCGCCGGTGATTTTGACGTGAATAATTTTGCAAGACAATTTTTTCACGGAGGCGGACATACAAATGCAGCAGGAGGAAAAAGTGATTTATCTATTGCCGATACTACAAGCTATTTTGAATCAATATTACCACAATTTAAAACAGCCCTTACCAAATGAAAATAAGTTTTTCAGTTTTTATTATACTACTCATACTAATGAGCTGCGATGGTCCCGAACCTAGAAAACCGGTACAGACCAAAAGCGGAAGTTTTTTTAAGGCTTCTATAGAGCGTAGCCAAAACTTATTAAAAGCAGAGGAGCAAAAAATACAAGAGATCATCAAAACCGATTCGTTAAAACATTACAGCCATACAGCATCTGGTTCCTGGTATCATTACCTAGTAGTGAACGATAGTGCAAACTACACCCCAAAAACAGGCGACCTTGTTGTTATGACCTACGACCTGCTTACTTTGGAGAACGATACTTTATACTCGCAAGAAGAAATCGGCGTTGTATCGTATAAGGTAGACAAACAAGAGCTTTTTATCGGACTCAGGAACGCAGTAAAATTATTAAAGGAAGGTGAAAAAGCTACCTTTTTATTCCCTTCTTCTTTAGCTTTTGGAATACACGGAGACGCTGAAAAAATAGGAATCAACGTTCCTTTAAAATCTACGATTCGAATTTTAAAAATTGAAAAACAACAACTTAAATCAGATATTTAAATTTACTACTATGTTCAAGAAATTATATGTTTTAGCCGTATTCGCACTTGCCTTGGCAAGTTGCAAGACAAGTAGTCGTGCAGATTTGGGAGATGGCCTGTTTGCAGACATCAAAACCAGTAAAGGAGATATCATCGTGCGCTTAGAGCATGACAAAACCCCTGTTACGGTTGCTAATTTTGTATCCTTAGCGGAAGGCAATAGTCCCTTCGTTAGCGAAAATTTTAAAGGTAAAAAATACTACGACGGACTCATTTTTCACCGAGTTATGAAGGATTTCATGATACAAGGTGGATGTCCTACCGGTACAGGAACGGGAAATCCAGGATACCGTTTTATGGACGAGTTTAACGACTCCTTGGTGCACGATAGAAAAGGAATTCTTTCCTCCGCAAACAGTGGCCCAAGTTCTAATGGAAGTCAGTTTTTCATAACCCACAAACCTACCCCTTGGTTAGATGGCGTACATACCATTTTTGGAGAAGTGGTAGAAGGTATGGCCGTGGTAGATTCCATTGCTAATGTTCCCGTAGCCACCGGCAGTAAGCCAGTGGACAGCGTTAATATGACGACGATAAAAATTATCAGGAATGGAAAAGCAGCCAAAAGATTTGACGCCATTCAGATAATGACAGATTACTTCGATAATGAAGAGGAACGTTTGGCGGTCATAAAAAAGGAGAAAGCTGAAAAACAAGCAGCAATGGCTGGTATGATGGCCGAATTTGCAAAAGAACTAGGAACACAATCTGGCAAAGCAAAACAACTTCCATCAGGCTTAAAAATGCTCGTATTGAAAGAAGGTGATGGCGAAAAACCAAAAATAGGTCAAAAAGTAGATATGATGTATTCCGGTTATTTACCAGATGGCTCCCTATTTGAAAGCAACTACGAAGAAGTAGCGAAAAAATATGGTCAATACGACGAAAGAAAAGCCCAAGGAGGTGGCTATATGCCAGCGCCCATGACTTATGCCACAAATTCTGGGCTAGTCGCTGGTTTTGAAGAAGGCATGTTAACTATGAAGGTTGGTGACAAAATCCGGTTGTTTATTCCTTCCCATATGGGTTGGGGAGCGCAAGGCGCAGGTCCAATCCCACCAAATTCCGATGTCATTTTTGATCTAGAGCTCACTGGAGTTAGATAGCAAAAAGCCTATATTTAGGGAAATACAAAATTAAAAAATCAGTGTATATGCTCATGAAAACGAAGGTTTTGCTGGCATTTATGCTGATTTTTTAATTTCCTTTTCCTGCAGTTCTAAAAGCGAAGGAGAAAGCAATAAGGACAAGGATACTATAACCGACAATGATACCAAAGCCCCTGCACCCGTGCCAACAGCCTCAGGCACTGTTTCTCTGCATGGACAACTTCGTGTCGCAGGCAGCCGCATAGTAGACCAAAACAATGCAGATATTGACCAGGGTCTGTATATAATTGTGGACTGGCACAGCCATCGTGTAGAAGAAGTAAAAGCCTTTTTTACGGAGGTAGCGTAGGCATATGATGACCAGCCTAATATTATTTACGACCTCTATAACGAACCACTGGACGTTTGTTGGGATACAATTCTAAAACCGTATTAGGAGACTGTTCTGGCTGAAATACGAAAATACGCCTCCGACAACCTAGTAACATGTGGTACTCGGAATTGGTCACAAGAAATAGATGACGTTGTTGGTAATGAAATAGCTGATGAAAACGTAGCTTACAGACTACACCACTATTTGGTAAGCGCAGAACTCAGGAACAAAAATCTAAAGTACAAGTAGTCATAAAAGGTATCCGAATCGGTTACTTTTTGATGAGGCCTTTGTGTTAAAAATCATTATTCAAAAGCCCTAAGGCGTTTGCTTCAAAAGCTCCGTCAAAAATTTCCAGAACTTCTGTACAGAAGAAATGGAGACCCGTTCATCTGGAGAATGTGGGCCTATAATAGTAGGCCCAAAACTTATCATATCCATATCTGGATAGTTTTGTCCAAGAATACCACATTCCAGACCGGCATGGCATGCCACTACCCTAGCCTCTTCTTCAAACAAATCTTGGTATAACCCCTTGGCAACTTTTAAAATTTTAGAATTTGGATTTGGATTCCATCCGGGGTAAGACCCACTAAAGACCACTTCAAATCCGGCCAACTCAAAGACCGATTTTAACGAATGAGCCAAGTCTATTTTTCCAGTTTCCACAGAGGAACGTGTTAAACAACCAATGGCAATCTCACCATCCTTTACTTGTATTCTAGCGATATTATTAGAGGTTTCTACCAAATCAGGTATGGCAACACTCATCACATATACCCCGTTAACAGCAGCATAAACACCCTGAATCAGTTTTCCTTGAGCGCCTAGGCCCATTACTTTTTTTGATGCTTTTGCTGCGGTAATCTGAATATTCAAATCGGGTTCTGCCAGCGTCAATTCTTGTTTAATTTCTTCTGCGACAACAGCTACAGCTTCTAAGAAAGATTTTTCCTGTTTTTTATCAATATTAAGTAAACAAATACTTTCCCTTGGTATCGCGTTTCGTAGACTTCCTCCCTCCAAGCTTCCAATACGCATATGAAAAGCCATACCTGCATAAAGCAATCGGTTCATAATCTTATTAGCGTTCCCAAGACCTTTGTCAATATCGATCCCACTATGGCCCCCTTTGAGTCCGTTTACTTCAATTTGATAGCCAATATCCCCATGAACTGAATCTTTTTCAGCATAACTTCGGGTAGCTGTCACATCCATACCTCCTGCACATCCAATATCAATCTCATCATCCTCCTCAGTATCCAAATTAAGTAATAATTCACCTTTAAGAATTCCTCCTTTCAACCCAAAAGCACCAGTCATTCCGGTCTCTTCATCAATCGTAAACAAAGCTTCTAAAGGAGGGTGAGCAATAGTCGTACTTTCCAGCAAGCTTAGAATTGCTGCAACGCCCATACCGTTATCGGCACCCAATGTGGTTCCTTTCGCTTTTACCCAATCACCATCTACGAACATTTGAATACCCTGTGTATCAAAATCAAAAACAGTATCCGCATTCTTTTGGTGCACCATATCCAAATGCGATTGTAAAGTCACCATTTTTTTATGCTCCATCCCTTTACTTGCGGGTTTTCGGATAATTACATTCCCCACTTCGTCCTTAAAGGTTTCCAGACCTAAAGCTTTTCCAAAATCCATGGCAAAAGCAATAACCCGTTCCTCTTTTTTAGAAGGTCTAGGCACCGCATTAAGCTTCGCAAAATTGGTCCATACAGAAATAGGCTGTAAATGAGATAGTTCTTTGTTCATAGCATTTTAATATCAACTTCAAAAATACTACCAGAAAAAGGATTTCGCTATTTTTGGGGCAATGAAGATGAACTTAAAAACAGGGATTGCCCTTTCCCTACTTCCTCAAATTATACTAGTTAAATGGCTTGGTTCCCATACTGATTGGATTGAAACCTATTACAGTAATGGCGTTTACCCTGTTGTTTCTCAATTTTTCAGGTGGTTGTTCGGGTGGATTCCCTTTTCTATTGGAGATTTACTTTATACTTCCTTGATTCTGCTGGCCCTAGTTTATTTATATAAAAACTGCCGCAGCATCCTAAAAAATAAGTTCCGATTTTTAAGAGATATGACCATGGTACTCTCCATTGCCTATTTTACCTTTCATTTGATGTGGGGCTTTAACTATTACAGGGAGCCCATTGCAGCTAAGCTTCAGTTGAAAGAAACTAAAGATTATCAAAAACTGGTAGATTTTACAAGGCAACTTATTACGAAGACCAACGAAACGCAACTTAAGATTACGAAAGATTCCGCCATACAAGTGGATATTCCCTATACACAACAAGAGCAATTTAATATGACTTTGATGGGCTACGAAAAGCTTACAAAGAAGCACCCGTTCTTGGCATACGAGCAACCCAGTATAAAAATATCGGTATTCAGTACCGCACTAACCTATATGGGCTATGCCGGATATCTTAATCCCTTTACCAACGAAGCACAGGTAAACGGACTACTACCAAACTTTCGCTTTCCAGTAGTCGCAGGTCATGAAATAGGGCATCAATTGGGCTATTCCGCAGAAAACGAAACTAACTTTATTGGGTATCTGGTCACAGCGAACAATGAAGACAATTATTTTAAATATGCGGCCTATTCCTATGCGCTGGGCTACTGCCTTAACGATGTCCGTAGAGGCGATGCCGTCGTTTTTGATGCACTACTCACCGAACTTAACGGCGGGGTAAAATTAAATTTCCAAGAGATGTCGGTATTTTGGAATCAATATGAAAATCCGTTAGAACCTGTTTTTAAATCGATATTCAATTCGTTTTTAAAGGCCAACAACCAATCGCAAGGCATACAGAGCTACAATGCAGTGGTCTCATTGTTGATTGCGTATCATAACGAGAATCCGTTGTAAAGTTCAAGTGTCAAGTTCAAACTCAAATATCAAATTAAAACACAAATACATGAGCGTGCATCGAACATCAAATCAACAGCTTGCCTTATCACGATACCTTTAAGTCATCATTTCATCTTTCTACTCGCTCCTTGACGTAAGGTTTTATTTATTACACCTACCAACTTATTACTCATTACTTTTTACTTTTAACTAATAACCCAATAAACAGCCTTAGAACTTTAAACAGCAGAAGGCGTAAACGAACATCTAACACTACCCTCCAAAAAATCCTCCTGTTAAAAATTGCCAAAAGAGGCTAACATTAAGGTAACAAATAGTAATTTTAAAGAGACTAAAATAAACTAACTTATAATGAAAAAAACGATGCTAACGCTATGCCTTTTTTGGTGTGGCGCATTCTTATTTGCACAGGATTACTTTCCTGAAAACGAAGGTGTAAAGGCGAACAATAATAATTATACCGCCTTTACCAATGCCAAAATTTTTGTAACGCCAACAGAAGTTATAAAAAAGGGTACGCTACTCATCCAAAATGGTAAAGTAATAAATGTTGGAAGTTCCGTGAGTCTTCCCGCCAATACCATTACGGTAGATCTAGATGGAAAATCTATTTATCCCTCCTTTATAGATGTGTACTCCAAGTTTGGTGTTGAACAAGCTAAAAAACCTAGCGGTGGTGGTCGTTCTGATCAGTATGATGCGGAACGTGATGGCTTTTACTGGAACGACCATATCATGCCAGAAAACAACGCAATAGCACACTTTAAATATGACGATAAATCGGCTAAAGAATTGCGAGAAGCTGGTTTTGGTGTTGTAAACTCGCACATCCATGATGGTATCTCCAGAGGAACCGGGGTCCTAATTGCGCTAAATGGTGCAGGAACAGATGCCAATAGAGTGTTAGATGATCGCTCTGCACAGTATTTCTCATTGGATAGAAGCATACTAAAAAAGCAATCCTACCCTTCTTCTTTAATGGGTACGTTGGCGCTCTTAAGACAAATGTATAGCGATGCCGATTGGTACGCCAAAGGAAACGCGACGACTAAAGATAGATCTCTAGAAGCCTTGAACGCTAACAAAGGAATGGTACAAATATTCGAGGCAAAAGACAAGGGACATGCCTTACGTGCCGATAAAATTGGAGATGCAAATGGTATACAATTCACGATTTTAGGCGGTGGGAACGAATTTGAGCGCATTGCAGAAATCAAGGCTACGAATGCCAAGTATATTATTCCAATAGATTTCCCAGAAGCCTACGACGTTTCAGATCCTTACCAAGCGGGTTATGTATCCTTACAGGATATGCGCTTCTGGAACCAAGCACCCTCCAATCCAAAAGTCTTGGCAGAAAACGGAATCGCATTTTCTCTTACGCCCTACGACTTAAAATCAATGTCTAAGTTCAAAGAAAACCTGATGAAGGCCATTTCATACGGACTTCCAAAAACCAAAGCATTAGAAGCTTTAACTACGGTTCCTGCTGAAATTCTAGGGAAAGCAGGTAAAATTGGAACATTAAAGGCTGGGGCTTATGCTAATTTCCTTATTACTTCTGGAGACGTTTTTGACAAGTCTACCACCCTGTACGAAAACTGGGTACAAGGCACGCAAAACATCATCAACAGCAAAGACATAAAGGATATACGTGGTGATTACACGTTAGCATTACAAGGACAAAGTTTTGATGTTTCCATTACTGGAGAAATTGAGAAACCTAAGGTTGAAGTAAAACAAGACACCGTTAAATTAACGTCTAAATTAGCCTATGCCGACAAATGGCTGCAATTATCCTTCGCTACCGATGCCGGAAAAAAAACATATCGTATGACAGGTGCGGTTACCAAAGATGATGATAACCTTTCAGGAAGACTGTTACTCCCAGATGGTTCAGAAAGCTTTTTTACGGCTGTTAAAAAGTCCGCCTTTGAGGAAAAAGATAAAAAAGATACCAACGCTGATGCTCCGGTTGTGATGCCGGTCACCTTTCCCAATGTAGGGTACGGATACGCATCCAAACCAAAACAGGAAAACGTATTGTTTAAAAACGCTACGGTATGGACGAGCGAAGATGCCGGAATTCTTGAAAACGCAGACGTATTGGTTAAAAACGGAAAAATAGCCAAAATAGGAAAAGACCTCAGCGCAGGTGGCGCCAAGGTCATAGATGCCACAGGCAAACATGTAACTGCTGGTATTATAGATGAACATTCACATATTGCTGCACTTGCTATTAACGAAGCTGGGCATAACAGTACCGCCGAAGTAAAAATGGAAGATGTAGTGGATCCGGAACATATGGGCATATATCATTCTCTAGCTGGCGGTGTAACCTCGTTACAATTGCTGCATGGCTCTGCAAATCCTATCGGTGGTCGTTCTGCTATCTTAAAACTAAAATGGGGAGAAGATGCTGCCGGACTTATTTATGACAACTCGCCAAAGTTTATCAAATTCGCTTTGGGAGAGAACGTAAAACAATCCAACTGGGGTAGTAGATCTCGTTTCCCGCAAACCCGTATGGGTGTGGAACAGGTTTTTATGAACTACTTTCAACGTGCCAAGGAATACGATACCAAAAAGAAGAACAGTGAACCCTATCGTTATGATGAGGAAATGGAAGTTTTGGCAGAAATTATAAATGGTGAACGTTTTATCAGTTGTCATTCCTATGTACAGAGCGAAATCAATATGATGATGAAAGTGGCCGAGAAATTTGGTTTCCGGGTAAATACCTTCACACATATTCTAGAAGGGTATAAAGTAGCCGATATAATGGCAGAGCATGGCGTAGGTGCAGGAACCTTTAGTGATTGGTGGTCGTACAAGTTTGAGGTAAACGATGCGATTCCATACAACGCTGCTATTATGCAAAAGCAAGGGGTAACTGTAGCTATTAATAGTGATGACCGTGAAATGATTAGAAGATTAAACCAAGAAGCGGCCAAAACAGTTAAGTATGGCGGAATGTCAGAACTGGAAGCTTGGAAAATGGTTACCATCAATCCAGCTAAGCTCTTACATTTAGATGACCGTACCGGAAGCATAAAAGTGGGTAAGGATGCCGATTTGGTTTTATGGTCCGGCCACCCCATGTCTATCTACACCAAAGCAGAGAAGACAATGATAGAAGGTGTTACTTATTTTGATTTGGAAATGGATAAGAAACAACGAGAAGTCATCAAAAAAGAACGTAACGAACTGGTTAACATGATGCTTAAAGAAAAAGCCCGAGGCAAAGAAACACAGGCACCGAAACAAAGCGTAAAACCCGAGCTCACTTGTGAAAGTCTATAATCGGTTTAACCTATAAAATTATTAAAATGAAAAATTACATATATACACTTACAGCCTTGGTGCTCTCCTATACGGGCACGGCGCAACAGACTCCGGCTGCCAAGCAGTCCGAAGCAATTTCAATTGAAGGCGCAACGGCACACTTAGGAAATGGGGACGTTATAGAAAACGCCCTGGTGATGTTCGAGGGCGGCAAACTAACCTTTGTTGGCAGCGCAAATGCGAAAATTGCGAGAGCCGGAAACGTAATAGATGCCAGTGGAAAACACGTTTATCCTGGATTTATAGCACCTGTTAAAACCTTGGGCTTAGTGGAAGTTGAAGCAGTAAGAGCAAGTGATGATACAGATGAAATTGGTGAAATTATTCCCCATGTACGCAGTTTAATTGCTTACAATGCAGAGTCGAAAGTAGTGGAAAGTATGCGTCCGAACGGAGTGCTTATAGGACAGATAGCTCCTGAAGGTGGGCGTATATCTGGAACTTCCTCTATCGTACAGTTTGATGCTTGGAACTGGGAAGATGCCGCGATTAAAGTTGATGACGGTATACACATCAATTGGCCAAACAGCTTTAAGCAAGGGAGATGGTGGGCCGGAGAAGACCCAGGCTACAAACCTAATAAAGAATATGCTAAACAAACAGAAGCCGTAGTTACGTTTATGGCAAACGCGATAGCGTATGGAAAGTCCACACCAAAAGAAGTGAATCCTGCTTTTGCCGCTATGAAGGGAATTTTTGACGGCTCACAAAAGCTATATGTTTATGCCGATGGCGAACGTGAAATTATTGATGCAGTAAATACACTGAAAGCGAATGGCGCCAAGGAAGTAGTTTTGGTCGGTGGCTACCACGCTTATAAGATTACCGATTTCTTGAAAAAAAATAATATTCCAGTATTGGTACAATTTACACATAACCTACCATCGTTTGACGATGATGATTATGACCTACCTTACAAACTTCCAAAATTATTGGTAGATGCAGGGTTATTGGTGGGACTTCAAAACAGAGACGCCTCAAACTTCCAGACCAGAAACCTACCTTTTTATGCCGGTCAAGTAGGTCAGCAAGGCTTGGATAAGGAAAAAGCGGTACAACTGATTACCGGAAACAACGCTAAAATTTTAGGTATCGATGATGCTTACGGGACTTTGGAAGTAGGCAAAAGCGCTACACTTTTCGTATCAGAAGGTGATGCTTTAGACATGCGTGGCAACCAACTAACCCATGCTTTTATTGATGGTAGAATGATTTCTTTAGAAACGCACCAAAC
>CAZMUV010000087.1:0-14066 GCA_964569345.1 uncultured Maribacter sp.
TGACTGTTCGTTTTTTGATTGATGAATAAACTCCGGCTGATTACCGGAGTTTTTTGATTTAAGAAATCAAGTTTGTATATTGAAACCCACCACAAATCTTAACGATTATCTTCCATGTCAACCGATTTTGAAAACCAACCCAACAATCCTCTACATGGTGTAAAACTTGCGGACATGTTAGAATATCTAACTCAAAAATATTCATGGGAAGATCTTGCAGGTCAGGTAAACATCAATTGTTTTAAAAGCAATCCCACCATTAAATCCAGTTTAAAATTCCTTCGAAAAACCCCTTGGGCAAGAACTAAAGTTGAACATTTGTATTTACAATCCATCCAAAAGAAATGAGCTTAAACATCGTACTCATAGAGCCGGAAATTCCGACCAATACAGGAAACATAGGCAGACTTGCATTAGCAACAGGCGCCCACCTTCATCTCGTAAAACCTTTTGGATTTGAAATTACAGACAAAAGGCTTAAACGAGCCGGATTGGATTATTGGCAGCATATTTCCTTGTTTACGTACAAAAACCAAGAGGCTTTTTTTGCAGCTCACCAAGACAAGAAAATGATTTTCTTTTCATCTCACGGTAAAAAAGCCCATTGGGATATTTCCTATGAGGATGACATGTTCCTTGTTTTTGGTAAAGAATCCATTGGACTTCCAAAATCAATCATAGAAGATTCAGCAGTACATACAGCCAAAATTCCCCTATACAGTACTAAAATTAGAAGTCTAAATTTAGCCAATGCAGTAGCTATAACTGTTTACGAAGGTTTACGTCAGTTGCATGATTAACCTACTACAAGCCCATTTATAAAATCTATAATCACCTGCGATTACAGGATTAATTTAGCAGAGCAAAAGCGACGCTCCCTAACAAAAGTATTTTTCATATCTAAGCCACAATAAAAGAAATAATAATCTTTTCTTTTATATCAGTGCAAACAGCGTATACCGTTCACTTTTCTACAGAAACCCGTACAATAACCGAACTAGTAATTGTTGTGGCTGTATAAGCATCTCACAGACAATTTTAAAAAGTTCCGCATCCTACTTTAGTTTTTATTATTTTTATAGCAACCACTATTTGTAAAAACTATGCGATACACCCCCTTACTCCTATTACTATTGGGATGCCTATCTTATTCCTGTAAAAATAATACTATTGATACACTTGCCGAAAATGATTCAAAAGAAATAAATTTCAATATCCCTACCGATTTTGTACTGGAAGAACTGTACCAACCTAGCACATATGATCAAGGATCTTGGGTTGCCATGGCACGAGGTGCTGAAAACACCATCTATTCCTGCGATCAGTATGGTAAAATCTATTATTTTAAAGCACCAGCAATAGGAGAGACCTTAAAAACAGACGACGTGCAGCCTCTCAATTTAGAAATTGGGGAAGCACACGGACTACTTTGGGCTCATAATAGTCTTTATGTAGCAGTTAACAAACGATGGGAAGAGGATGTAAAAAACGGTAGTGGCATTTATCGCCTTACAGATACCGATGCCGATGGCACATTAGATACCGTAAAATTGCTTATAAAGCTTGATGGCGAAGGGGAACATGGACCACACAGCTTGGTCCTAGCGCCAGATGGAAAAGAAATTTATTTTATTGCTGGAAACCATACCTTGGTGCCAGACGAACTTAAAGAAAATAGTAGAATACCTAACAACTGGGGCGAGGACAATCTTTTTGAACCCTATTTAGATGCACGAGGACACGCTAATGATGTTAAAGCACCAGGAGGTTGGATTTGTAAATTTAATCCGGAGGGTACCGAATGGGAATTGATTTCCGCAGGGTACCGGAATCCATTTGATATTGCTTTTAATGCCGATGGGGAACTGTTTACCTATGACGCCGACATGGAATGGGATATAGGTATGCCTTGGTATAGACCCACGAGAATATGCCATGTGACCAGTGGTAGTGAATACGGTTGGAGAACTGGTTCTGGAAAATGGCCAGCCTATTATCCTGATGCCCTACCTGCCGTTCATAATTTAGAGCAAGGCTCACCCACAGCAGTATTGTCCGGTCAAGAACTTAATTTTCCTAATGAGTATGCGGACGGACTTTTCGTAATGGACTGGAGTTTTGGCACCATTTACTTTGCAGATCTCAAAGCCAAAGGAAGCAGCTATACTGCCGTGCGAAAAGAATTTCTATCCGGTACGCCTCTACCCTTAACGGATATGATTGCCGGCACCGACGGTCATTTGTATTTTGCCACCGGAGGGCGCAGAATAGACTCACGCTTGTTTCGCCTGCGTTATATTGGAGAGAACCAGCCAAAGGCAGAAACATCGTCTTATGCCGAGGAAGGTAAACTAAGAGAGTTACGTCATAGCCTTGAAAACTACCACAAAGAACAATCTCCAAAAGCTATTGAAGTAGCTTGGCTCAATTTAGATCATGAAGATCGTTTTATTCGATATGCGGCGCGTATCGCTTTGGAACATCAATCTCCAGACCAATGGTTTAGCACTTTCTTAGAAGAAAAGAACCCGAGAAAAATCATAGAAGCAAGTATTGCATTGGCGCGGCAGGGCACTACCTCCCAACAGTCAAAAATTTTAAAAAAATTAGCGCCAATTCCTTTGGAGAATCAGTCGGTGGAACAGCAATTGAATCTCCTCCGGGCTTATCAATTACTTTTTATACGTATGGGCGAACCAAATGATGCTGATAAAAAGGCAGCCGTGAAGAAATTAAAAACCTCTTTTCCCAACACCAGTAACGATATCAATCGAGAATTAGCACAACTATTATTATACTTAAAAGCTGACAATATTACCCAAGAACTGGTGGCATTATTAAAACGTCATACCAAAGAAGGTACTGCGGGTAAAAGTGAGTTCCTGTCGGAGGCAACTACAGAACGTAGTGAACAGTACGGACCCCTTCTTAGGGAAATTATAGCCAAAATGCCCCCTACGGAAGCCATTTATTATGGGGTACTGCTCAGTCATGCGGATAAAGGATGGACAAAAGAAGCCCGCTCCTCTTATTTCAATTGGTTTTATGACGTCCTCAATGCCAAGGGAGGTCTAAGTTTTAAACCAGGAATGGAAAATATCCGTCTGGCGGCTATGAAAAAAGTACCCGATAACGAAAAAGAGTACTATCAAGAATTATCCGGAGTCTATTCGCCCGAAAGTGCTGTTGCGGATTTACCAGCCCCTATTGGGCCGGGGCAACAATATAGCGCCAACGAAATAGGTAGTATGGTCTGGGGCGCCAAACTTGCAGATTATAAGGTAGATTTTGAAAAAGGACAGCGTGCCTTTCAAGCGGGCATGTGTATTTTATGTCATAGAATGCGGGGCGAAGGCGCCGCGGTAGGCCCTGATCTAACCCAAGCCCATTCCAAATTTAGTAATTATGAAATGTTATTCGCTACCTACAGCCCAAATGATGAAATATCAGACCAATATACTAATACCTTGTTCCATTTAAAAGACGGTAAAAAAGTATCAGGTCGTATAAAGTCTGAAACAAATGACGCAGTAGTACTGATGCCCAACCCTTTCAATGATAGCTATACTTTTGAGGTCCTAAAAGAAAGTATTAACAAGAGAGAACCATCTCCCTTATCCCCTATGCCGTCGGGGCTTTTAAACCGACTGAACCCCAAAGAAATCAAAGACCTATTTGCCTATTTACAGGCAGGTGGCAGCAACGAACACGAGGTCTATGCACAACAAAACTGATATTACAAGCATATAAAACAAATACAACATGAAAACAGCAGCACAACTATTAACTTTTATTGCATTTATAATAGGATGCATTGGGTATGGTCAGACGACTACCAACACCCAAAACGGTAGTTCCAAAGAAGTTATTCCCACTTCCTTCTATGAAGGATTGGAATGGCGAAACATTGGCCCACTTAGAGGAGGCCGCTCTCTAGGTTGCGCAGGTAGTCCATCGCGACCCAATGAATATTATTTTGGAGCAACAGGCGGTGGGCTATGGAAAACTGTAGATGGCGGTACCGAATGGAAAGCCGTTACCGACGGACAATTAACCAGCTCCTCAGTTGGTGCGGTTGCCGTAGCCGAGTCTAATCCGGACATCGTTTATATTGGAATGGGCGAGGTACAGCTACGTGGTAGTATTACCCAAGGTGATGGTGTTTACAAAAGCACAGATGGCGGTGAAAACTGGGAACACATGGGCCTAAAAGAGACGCAAGCAGTAGCACGGATTCGGATACATCCTACCAATGCCGATATTGTATATGTAGCGGCCCTAGGCCACCCTTATGGCGATAATGCTGAACGAGGTGTTTTTAAAAGTACGGATGGTGGTAAAACATGGAAAAAAGTATTGTATGTAAGCGACAAGGCCGGCGCGGTTGATTTGATTATTGATGGAAATAATCCACAAGTAGTATATGCCACCACCTGGGAAGTACAGCGTAAAGCATGGAAAATGTGGGGTGGCGGCGGCGACAGCAAACTCTGGAAGTCTACAGATGGTGGTGAAACGTGGAACGACATTACCAAAAATAGTGGTATGCCAGCCCCGCCGATAGGTAAAATCGGAGTGACCGTTTCGCCTGTAGATTCCAATAGGGTTTGGGCCATTGTAGAAGCTAACGAAGGCGGTGTGTTTCGTTCCGATGATGCCGGAAAAACATGGGTACGTACCAATGACGAACGCAAATTGAGACAACGGGCCTTTTATTATTCCAGAATCTATGCAGATCCAAAAGACAAGGAAACCGTGTATTGCTTAAATACCGGGTTCTATAAGTCTACCGACGGTGGAAAAACCTTTGATACTACGATTAAGGTGCCACATGGTGACAATCATGACCTATGGATAGACCCCAATAATCCAGAACGCATGATGAATTCCAACGATGGTGGTGGCAATGTAAGCATCAATGGTGGAAAAAGTTGGACAGAGCAAGATTACATCACCACACAATTATATCACGTAATGGCTACTAGTGACGTTCCCTACCATGTAGCAGGGGCGCAACAGGATAATAGTACGGTTGCAGTACCTAGCGAAGGTTGGGAACATATGCAAGCTAGAGGACCTAACCATGGGTGGTATTATCCCGTTGGTGGTGGGGAAAGCGGTTGGATTACACAACACCCCATAGATAAAGATATTTTTTACGCTGGTAGCCAAGGAGCACTATTAACCCGTTATGACCGGAGTAATGGGCAGACTAGAGACATTCAAGTCTATCCGCGCTTCTTCTCTGGTGAGCCTGCGAGTGCCTTGCCAGAAAGATGGCAATGGACCTTTCCTATCATGTTCGCACCGCAAGATTCAAAGGTGATGTATACCTGCTCGCAACATGTATGGAAAACAATCGATGATGGCCAATCTTGGAAAAAGATCAGTCCGGACCTTACCTATGCAGATCCAACTACCTTAGGTAAAACAGGAGGGGTTATTACGATGGATATGAACGGACCAGAAATCTATGCCACTGTTTTTGCCTTGGCACCCTCATCCCATGACATCAATACGATATGGGCAGGTTCTGACGATGGAAAAATTCATATTACTAGGGATGGCGGAACGAATTGGTCTGATATAACACCAACTGAACTTCCGAAATTTTCTCGTGTCAGCATCATAGAGGAGTCTTTGCACAGACCAGGAACACTCTTCGTGGCCGCGAACCGCTATCAAGTAGATGACCGTGAACCGTATGTTTTCAAAACACATGATTACGGAAAAACCTGGACCAAGATTATTAACGGTATTGCGGAAGGACATTTTGCCCGAGCCGTTAGAGAAGACCCAATAAGACAGGGGCTTTTATTCCTGGGTACCGAGCATGGAGTTTATTTTTCCTCCAATGATGGGGAAATATGGCAACCGCTGCAATTAGAGCTTCCTGATACACCAATTAGAGACCTCGTAATTAAAGACAATGATGTTGTATTGGGAACACACGGTCGAGGATTTTGGATTTTGGATGACATTCATCCCTTAAGACAATACAAAGAAGAAATGAACACGAAATCCGTAGTATTGTTCAATCCTTCCAATGCCATTAGGGGTATTTCTGACGCAAAGATTCAATACTACCTAAAACAAGAATTAGACACCATTACCTTTGAGGTACTGGATGCAAAGGGCAATCTTATAGACACCTTTACGGGAAGCAAACCCAAGTACGAAGAAGACCCTGACCTCCCTTGGTGGAAAAAAGGGGGCTCTTCAAAACCCACCACTGCAAAAGGACTAAATACATTTACTTGGGATTTACGATATCCAGGCGCTACGGATTTTGAGGGTATGATCATATGGAGTGCACAACCTACCAGAGGACCAAAAGCACCTTTAGGAGCCTATCAAATACGTATAAAAACCTCTGACTATGAAAAAAGAGTTGACTTTGCTATCGAGCTAGACCCTAATTTAAAAGGGATTACTAAGGCACATTTGGATGAGCAATTTCAATTATCTAAGGATATTATGGGAAAAACGGATAAGGCAAACCGTACCGTAATAGAAATCAGGGAAATAAAAAAACAGCTAGCAGCAGTCAAAGAAAAAGTAGGGAATGGAGACTGGAAGAAGACCATAGCACCTTTCCTAATCGAAATTTCAGCTATCGAAGAAGATTTATACCAAGTAAAAAACCAATCCAATCAGGACCCTTTGAATTTTCCTATCAAGTTGAACAATCGATTAGCCTCGCTTAGAAGAAGTGTGGAAAACGGTGATGCTAAACCTACGGATGGAGCGTACAAGGTGTTCAATGAGCTTTCTCTGGAACTGGATACGCATCTAGTAAAATTATCCAAGGTCATGGACCAACATCAACCTAAACTAAACAGCGTATTGCAAAAATCCGGTTTAAACAGCCTGAAAGCAGGTAAGTAAGATTGAAGTTCAAAACACAACAGGGTCGCGCACAGAACCTCCTTTTTAATGTTTATTTTTGTACCCATATCTATTAAATGGAATTCATGAAAAAGGTAAAAATTGCACCCTCGCTTTTGGCAGCGGATTTTGGGAATTTACAGCGTGATGTTGAACTGATAAACGAAAGCGAAGCGGACTGGCATCATATTGATGTAATGGATGGTGTTTTTGTACCCAATATTTCTTACGGTATGCCTGTGATAAAGGCCATTCAAAAGTATGCGACAAAACCTTTGGACGTGCATTTAATGATTGTAAATCCAGATCGCTATATAGCCGAATTTGCAAATTTGGGGGCGACTTACCTAACCGTGCATTATGAAGCCTGTACCCATTTACATAGAACACTACAAGCAATAAAGGCAGCCGGTATGAAAGCAGGAGTGGCGTTAAATCCACATACCTCCGTACAATTGTTGGAAAATGTTATCCAAGATATTGATTTGGTCTGCGTGATGAGTGTAAACCCCGGTTTTGGAGGACAATCTTTTATACCCAACACCTTTGCTAAAGTTAAAGCTCTTAAATCGCTCATCACCGAAAAAGGGAGTTCTGCCTTGATAGAAATTGATGGTGGCGTATCTACAGCGAATGCAACCGAATTAATAGCAGCAGGAGCCGATGTGCTTGTAGCCGGAAGTTTTATTTTTAAGAGTGAAGACCCTAAAGCAACCATAAAAAGCTTAAAGGGATAATGGAGCAGTTGGATGTTGTTATCGTAGGAGGAGGACCCATAGGTATCGCATGCGGATTAGAGGCGCATAAAAAAGGCCTTAACTATATGATTCTAGAAAAAGGTCCTATCGTAAACTCACTTTTCAACTATCCAGCAAACATGCAGTTTTTCTCCTCTTCAGAGAAGCTGGAAATAGATGAGATACCCTTTATCAGTACCGAGGCAAAACCAAAACGGGACGAAGCCTTGGAATATTACAGGCGAATAGTCACCTCCAATAAGCTACGAATTAAACTATTTGAAAAAGTTGAAAGCGTTGTAAAAGGAGACCATGGCTTTAAAGTCAAAACCGCAAAGAATAGCTACACTGCTTCAAATATAGTTATCGCCACTGGGTTTTACGACATTCCCAACACCATTAACGTGCCGGGAGAAACGTTAGAAAAAGTATCCCATTACTACAACAATCCACATTATTATGCAGGCCAAAAATTAGCAGTTGTTGGCGCCAGTAATTCCGCTATCGATGCTGCGCTGGAATGCTATCGCAAAGGAGCGGAAGTAAGCCTTATCATTAGAGGATCAGAAGTGGGGCAACGAGTAAAGTATTGGGTACGACCAGATATTATAAATCGTATTGAAGAAGGAAGCATCAAAGCCTATTATAATAGCACAGTTACCAACATTACTCCAGAGAACATCACGATACGCTCCCCAGAAGGGACTATCACCCTTGAGAACGACTTTGTGTTAGCGCTAACAGGATACAAACCTAACTTTGAGTTTTTGGAACAGCTTGGCATCATTCTAAGTAATGACGAGAAGAGATTACCCGAATACAACTCCGATACCATGGAAAGTAATGTAGCTGGTCTCTATCTTGCAGGTGTGATTTGCGGCGGTATGGAAACCCATAAATGGTTTATAGAAAATTCTAGAGTGCATGCGAAGATGATTATGAAGCATATCACTACAGGGGTGAAAAATACCAAAAACCAATGAACGACTTTTCAATTGCCATACATGGTGGCGCGGGCACTTTAGTGAAAGGCACTATGACACCTGATAAAGAAATAGCATACAAAAGTACCTTACAAAAGGCTTTGGATACAGCATACGACTGTTTAGCACAAGGAGGCTCTTCCGTAGATGCCGTTGAAAAAGCAGTTGTATTTTTAGAAAACTCAACCCTGTTCAATGCAGGTAAAGGAAGTGTATTTACGGCGGAAGGCACGCATGAAATGGATGCTGCCATCATGGAAGGCGCCACCTTACACGCTGGTGGTGTTTCCTTAATTACTGGTATAAAGAATCCAATTTGTTTAGCTAGAGATATTATGGAAAAAAGCGAACATGTTTTTCTGGCCGGTAAAGGTGCGATGGATTTTGCATTAAGCCTAGACTACCTCTTAGAAGATGCTAGTTATTTTTATGATGCCCTACGATATGAACAATGGCAAGAAATTAAAGGAACGGACAGCTTCCAATTAGACCATTCTACAAAAAAAGATAGTAAATTCGGTACCGTTGGCGCCGTAGCTAAGGACCGCAATGGTACGATTGCCGCTGCAACATCAACCGGTGGTATGACCAATAAAAGATTTGGTAGAATAGGGGATAGCCCTATGATAGGGTCAGGAACATATGCCAATAACAAAACATGCGCAGTATCTTGTACAGGGAGTGGTGAATTTTTTATCCGTGGCGTAGTCGCTTATGATGTTTCCTGCCTTATGGAATACAAAAATTATACGTTACAAGAAGCTGCAGACGAAGTTATTCAAAAAAGAATGGTAAACTTAGGGGGTGATGGCGGACTCATTGCTATTGATGCCAACGGAACTATAGCCATGCCTTTTAATACCGAGGGAATGTATAGAGGTTTCAAAACATCTTCTGGGCAAGAAGCAACGGCTATCTATAAGGATTAAACCAAAGGAGCATCCAAGGGTAATACTTTAAGTTTACGGCTCTTAATGTTAAATCGGTCACCATTTGCTAGGATATGTGTTCTAAGATTGGATAATGACATGGGCTCTCCCTCCTCTAATATTTTTTGATTGTTATGCTTCAATTTACTCGGGTCAAATAGAATCACCATTCCGGAGCCTATCACTTCAAAAGTATTACATTTTTTAATCACCAGACCCGTATCCTCTGCAAGTCCAACGCCTAATAAATTCGGAAATTTGGCAACTGCTTCCGATAATCGTCCAAAGCGACCTCGTCTTATGAAATGAGAATCTATGATTAGGTTAGGAATAAAGTCCATTCCTTCTGCCATACCAACGGCCCCTTTTATAAAAGCCTCCTTACTGCTTCCACCTGTAATCATCTCTTTTGACATACACATGGCACCAGCACTCGTACCTGCAATGACCAAAGAATCTTTTTTATATCTATCTGCAAGAATCGCATGAATGCTAGTATTCCCAATCTTACCAGTAATTTGAGACTGATCACCACCAGAAAACATAAAGCAATCCGCTTGTTCTGCTAGCATAATATTTTGTTCCAATTCAGAATCCTCACGTTTTCGAACGTCCATTAAATGCACATTGGTACAGCCTAATTTACCAAAAGCATCCAAATAGTTCTCCCAAACCTCATCGGGAATACTAGAGGCAGTTGGTACGACTACAATCATGGCATCTTTACCGCCACTTTCATGAACCACCCGAGCTAAAATACCATCTCCAATAAATTCCAAAGTACTATGTTCGGGTGTATCTACTCCCTTATCCTCATTACCTCCAATAGGTATCAAAACTCCCCGAATGTCCATTATATTTCTTTTAAGCCACAAAAATACATCTATCAATTGAATATAAAATCATATCTTTTAGTTTTCGCAATACGAACTAGAATCAACTATTAAATGAAAATAAGAACAATCAATGCTATGAAAGGGCCTAATTATTGGTCCGTACGCCGCCACAAGCTTATCGTAATGGTCTTAGACTTAGAAGCTATGGAAGACCTTCCATCCAATAAGATTCCAGGATTTTCTGACCGACTTAAAGCACTTTTCCCCAGCATGTACTCTCACCGTTGTTCAGAAGGTTGTGAAGGTGGTTTTTTTATGCGAGTAGATGAAGGTACTTGGATGGGCCACGTAGTGGAACATATAGCATTGGAAATACAGACCATGGCAGGCATGGATACCGGTTTTGGCCGCACGCGCGACTATGGAGAACACGGCGTATACAATGTTGTTTTTTCCTATTTAGAAGAAAGTGTAGGTCGTTTTGCAGCCAAAGCAGCAGTAGATATTTGTGAAGCATTGATAGCTGCTAAAGATTACAATTTAGATGAAGATTTACAAAAGATGCGAGAACTGCGTGAAGCGGATCGCTTAGGCCCAAGTACAGGTTCTATAATCGAGGAAGCAGAAAGCAGAGGTATCCCATGGATAAGATTGAACAAATACTCTCTGTGCCAATTAGGTTACGGAGCCAATCAAAAAAGAATTCAAGCCACCGTTACGAGTGAAACAAGCAGTATTGGGGTAGAACTTGCCTGCGACAAAGAAGACACAAAGCACCTTTTGGAACAAGCGGAGGTTGAGGTTCCAAAAGGAGAGATTATTTCTAAGGAAAGTAGTTTAAAAGAGGCCTGTGATTATGTTGGCTACCCTTTAGTTATTAAACCAATAGATGGTAACCATGGTAGGGGAATCACTGTAGATATAAATACCTATGAGCATGCTTTGGAAGGCTACCACGAAGCCAAGGAAGTCTCTAGAAGAGTTATTGTTGAAAAATACATTACAGGGGAAGATTTTAGACTGCTGGTCATTAATCATGTTCTTGTTGCAGCCGCTAAACGCACCCCAGCCCATGTAATCGGAAACGGTAAAAACACCATTGAAGAGTTAGTAGCAGAAGTAAACAAAGACCCTAGGCGTGGTTACGGTCATGAAAAAGAATTAACAGCTATTACCATTAATAGTCTTACCCAAAGCATAATAGCCGATGCAGGCTACACTGTAGATTCGGTTTTACCAGACGGGGAACGGTTAATTTTAAAAGATACTGCTAATCTGAGTACTGGAGGAACCGCTGAAGATGTAACTGATAGGGTACATCCCGCAAATGTTTCCATGGCGGAACGTATCTCCAAAATTATAGATTTGGATATTTGTGGTATTGATATTATGGCGAGTGCCATAAGCAAACCCTTGTCCGAAACAGGAGGAGCAGTCTTAGAAGTAAATGCAGGACCAGGATTCCGAATGCACCTGGCGCCAACTACAGGATTACCAAGAAATGTAGCAGCACCTGTAGTGGATAAACTTTTTCCACAAACTGGAGATACGGGCAGAATACCCATAGTTGCCATCACCGGTACCAATGGCAAAACCACAACGAGCAGACTCATCGCCCATATTGCTAAAATGAGGGGATTCCGAGTAGGGTATACTACTAGCGATGGTGTATATATACAGAATAGGCTGCTAATGAAAGGGGATTGTACCGGGCCACAAAGCGCAGAATTTGTATTAAAGGACCCCACCGTAAATTTTGCAGTTTTAGAATGTGCACGTGGGGGAATGCTTAGGGCCGGACTAGCCTTTCCAAGTTGTGACGTGGGTATCGTAACCAATGTTTCCGCAGATCATTTAGGTCTCAAAGGAATCCATACCATAGAACAGTTGGCACGGGTTAAAGGCGTTGTGCCCGAAACGGTAGCACCCGATGGCTATGCCATTTTAAATGCCGATGATGATTTGGTATATGCCATGCGAAAAGGAATACAATCCAATTTGGCCCTCTTTTCGATGGATGAAGACAACCCAAGAATAAAAGCCTTACAACGCAAAGGAGGTATTACAGCAATCTATGAGAATGGCTATGTGACCTTGTGCAAGGGCACTTGGAAAATGCGTATTATGAAGGCTGACACTATACCTCTAACATACGGAGGAAAAGCTAAATTTATGATTCAGAATATTCTCCCAGCTATTATTACCGCGAATGTACGCGGTATTAGTATCGAGGATACCAAAGCTGCTTTAGAAACCTTTATTCCATCAGCTTCCCAGACACCTGGCCGGCTGAACCTATTCAAATTCAATAAGTTCCAAATGCTCTTGGATTATGCCCATAACCCTGCAGGAATGAGGGCCCTCCAAAAATTTACTGACCAGTTGGATGCAACCGTAAAAGTAGGTATCGTCGCTGGTATTGGCGATAGACGCGAGGAAGACAATATGGAAATTGGAAGAATCGCAGGAGAAATGTTCGATGAGATTATTATCCGCCAGGACAAACATCTTCGTGGAAAAACAGAAGAAGAACTAATAAAAATGATAAAAGACGGAATCTTAAAAGAGTTTCCAAAAAAGAAAATAACCATAATTCCATCAGAAAAAGAGGCCATACATTACGCTGTGGACAATGCTATTGAAGGAACATTAATTGTGCTGTGCAGCGATGTTGTTCCAGATGCCCTTGATTTGGTACAGGAACTAAAGAAAAATGAACAAATGGTAAGCTAAAAACTATTTTTTAATAACAAATATCCTGCATTAAAAAGCCATCAATTCCTGATGGCTTTCTTAATTGACTATTTTTTAAATTCTGATGCTCAAGGAAAAACGACAAATAAAGACTCAATTATTAGCAGTCTTTTTTAATCCAATTAAAATAAGATTAAAAATAAGTAGCCACAAAAAGCAATGATTAGAAATTGAAATTTATGTTTATAATTGTTATTGTTTAGTCAAATGCAAAGCCCGTAGACACTCTAAAGATAAAAGCGTAGAGAACAACAGCAAACATAACAAAACTGAACCAAGCGAAAAATTTGAAGTATCGTTTGGCTATGTAATTTCCGAGGTTTTGAAAACCATCAGTATAGATTTCCTTTAAAAGTAGCATTGTTTTCATAAATAGGTTTTTTTAATTACCTACAAAGTTATCAGCCACTTTTTGGCTAATATGAAAAATTTGTTAAACAGCAGGAAACATAGGGTGATTTGTACTTGCATTGGGTAAGTGACCATTTGTATCGGCAAATTGCAACCACACAATTTCACTGATTCGGAGAATAAAGTCCAATAATCCCGATAAAAGGCATTTAAGAAATACTACAGGCTCTTTTAAGTCCTATAAGATTAAAGAGAATACTTAAAGCAAAGCAGCCATTTCCAATTTAAAATGAGTAATATTTTCCTTTAAAACAAAGAAAAGGTTGCTTTTCCTCTTCAAGGTATATTTCTAAATACTTAGAGGGAATACCCCAAAACCCTAGAACGGGATTAATGTAATTCGTAATTTTTGAAGGATATTTCTAATATAAGTTGAGGTCCTTTATATTAATTTCAAATTTAAAAAAAGCCGACAAACCTTATAATAACCGGGGTATCTCCCTTCCCCTTCTGGTGTAAACTACTCATAAAATTAATATTCAAAAAAAATAGCCATAATCTTTAATTATTGAGAATGGTATAAAAAAA
>CAZMUV010000088.1:0-13526 GCA_964569345.1 uncultured Maribacter sp.
CAAAATATTTTTGTAAAGTTATTCAACTTAATACCGTTTTTGAAATGTTGAATTCATCAAATACAGAAAAATTACATTATTTGGCACTAGATTGCGGGTACTATGATCAGGCACATTTTATACATGATTTTAAAAAATTGATTGGGAGTAGTCCTAGAAAATTTTTAGAAGGAAAATATTCGTTTGTTAAAGAGTATATGGGTAGAAAGACCCAATAAAAAGTGTGAGTTTTAATCAATTCTCAGCGCTTCAGGGCTATTTTACACGAGTTCTTCTAATTGAATCATTAAAACCAGTTAGGAGAAGAAGCGAGATGATGCGGCAGTAAAATAGTAGCTATAGAGGGTATAATACCAATGCCTCCGATTTCTTGAGTATAGCTTCAGCCTTTGTGCTAAACCAATAATACATAATGTATCATGAACAATCAAGAAACTAGCCATTTGTACATGTATGTTGCATGGTATTTTACCATTAAAACTCTTCAGTGATTAAATATGAATTTAGCCTCATTTTTTGTAGTTTTATTTTAATTAATTATATAAATGACATGCAGTCAATTAGTCTTCTAAAACCAACCTTATTATGAAAATCAGTATCAAGTCCTTTTTACTTTTTTTATTCATTAGCAGTTTTTCTGTTACCGTCAAGGCACAAGAAGAATCCAAAAACCCCTTTGATGGTTTAAAATTTAGGAATATTGGCCCTGCAATGACCTCAGGTCGCATAGCGGATATAGCTATTCATCCAGAAAATGAAAACATTTGGTATGTGGCCGTTGGTTCTGGGGGAGTCTGGAAAACGATGAATTCCGGTACTACTTGGAAACCACTGTTCGACAAAGAAAAAGTATATTCTATGGGATGTGTGACCATTGACCCTACTAATCCACATACGATATGGGTAGGTACTGGTGAAAATGTTGGTGGTAGACATGCGGGTTTTGGTGATGGCATCTATGTAAGTAATAACGATGGTAAGACATGGAAGAATATGGGTTTAAACAATTCTGAACACCTCTCAAAAATCATTGTCCACCCGACCGATTCAAATACGCTTTGGGTAGCATCGCAAGGACCGCTATGGAGTAAGGGTGGTCAACGTGGGGTCTATAAAACTACAGATGGCGGTACAACTTGGAAACGTACTTTGGGCGATGACGAATGGGTTGGCGCTACAGACATGCTCATCGACCCTAATAATCCAGACGTTTTATATGCCGCTACTTGGCAAAGGCACAGAACCGTTGCTGGTTACTTAGGCGGTGGCCCAGGATCAGGGCTCCATAAAAGTACCGATGGTGGAGAAACATGGAAAGCCCTTAAAAATGGTATTCCAAAATCAAATCTTGGTAAAACGGGATTAGCAATGTCACCCTTTAATTCTGAAGTAATTTATGCGGCACTTGAACTAGATAGAACAAAAGGAGGTTTTTATATGACCACCAATGGTGGAGAATCTTGGGAAAAGCAATCTGATGCCGTTTCTGGGGGTACAGGTCCGCATTATTATCAAGAAATAATCGCTTCCCCACATCAAGAAGGAACTATATATTTTATGAACAACAGTGCCTTGGTTTCAAAAGATCACGGAAAGACCTTCACCAATATGAGCAGGTCCAATCAGCATAGTGATAGCCATGCCTTGGTTTTTAAGAAATCCGACCCTAATTACGTATTGATCGGTACTGATGGTGGTTTGTACGAAAGCTTTGACGACACAAAAAGTTGGAAGTATGTACGAAACTTGCCTATTACCCAATATTTTAAAATAGCGGTCGATGATGCGCTTCCTTTTTATAATGTGTATGGCGGCACACAAGATAATGGCTCTCATGGTGGGCCTTCGAGAACCATTAGCTCAGATGGTATTGCTAGTGCAGATTGGTGGAAAACCCTTGGCGCAGACGGTGCACAGACCGCTACAGAGCCTGGTAATCCGGATATTACGTACGGAGAGTTTCAGCAAGGTGCTTTATGGCGTATAGACAGCAAAACAAGAGAGAGTGTTTTTATTCAGCCACAAGCTAGGGAAGGAGACCCCTACGAACGCTTTAATTGGGATGCCCCGATTGTAGTGAGTTCGCACAACCCCAAAAGATTGTATTTTGCTTCGCAACGTGTCTGGAAATCAGAAAACAGGGGAGATGCTTGGGAACCTATTTCGGGGGATCTTACCTTAAATGAAGATAGAATGACGTTCCCATATTATGGCGAATCCCAAAGCTGGGATAATGCTTGGGATGTTATAGCTATGTCCAACTATAATACAATTACCTCATTGGCCGAATCTCCAAAGCAAGAAGGTCTTCTCTATGCAGGTACAGATGATGGCCTTATACAAGTAACCGAAGACGGCGGCGCTACTTGGAGAAAGTTTACGTTGAATACTATTAAAGGAGTGCCTAGCACACCTTTTGTTAATGATGTTCGGGCAGACCTTTTTGATGCCAATGTGGTATACGCAGCTTTAGACAATCACAAGTATGGGGATTATAAGCCCTATATTATCAAAAGTAGTGACAAAGGAAAAACCTGGTCTTTAATAAACGGCAACTTGCCCAGCACCTTATTGATTTGGAGGTTGGTACAAGACCATGTAAAAAAAGACTTATTATTCGCGGCTACGGAATTTGGCGTTTATGTGACACTCAATGGAGGTACCAAATGGACGCAGCTGGAGTCCGGTATGCCAACAATTCCTATTAGAGATATTACCATACAAAGACGTGAAAACGATTTAGTGGCAGGATCATTTGGCCGCGGAATATTCATATTAGACGATATCTCACCCTTACGTGACTATGAAGCAAATAGGAATTCAGCAGCAAAGTTGTTCCCAGTTAAATCGGTTCCATGGTATAGCGAATCGAGCAGAGTGGGTAGTCAGGGAGATGCGGAGTGGATTGCAGAAAATCCGCCTTTCGGTGCCAATTTCACATATTTTATGACGGAAAAAATCAAGTCACGAAAAGATATCCGAAAAGAAAGCGAAAAGAAGGGAACAGCCAAATTTCCAGGTTGGGATGCTCTTGAACAAGAAAGTAAACAAGATGGGCCGTCCATACTGCTAGTGATAAAAGATGCCAATAACCATGTCGTTAACACGGTAGCGGGCACCAACAAAAAAGGGTTTAATCGTGTCAACTGGAATTTAAGTTATCCAAACAAAAGCGGAGAACGTTTGCAAGTTCGAGAAGGCAGGCGCGGAAGGAGAAGAGGAGGTGTAATGGTGACACCGGGAACCTATACCGTGACTTTGGTACAGCGTTTAGATGGTGCGAATACGGTATTACAAGGTCCAGAAACCTTCAGCGTAACACCTATTTTTGAAGGTGCTTTACCCAGAAAATCGTTCGAAGAAACCAATATGTTTAGAGAAGCTGCTTTTGCATTCCAACAAGATCTGACCGCGACAACCATTGCTTTAACAACAAGTAAGCAAACAGTGGACGCTATGCTAAGAGCTTTAAATAAAGCGACTTCACCCTCTGATGACTTGTACAAGCGATTACATGCGACAAAAAACACCCTGTTCGCTATTGAGAAAGAGCTTGAAGGGGATAAAATTAAAGGAGAAATTGGTGAACGTTCAAACCCTACTGCAAGTGACGGAAGTTCTATTGCCCGAAGTGCTTTAGGTAACACCTACGGACCAACAGAAGAGCATAAAGCCTTTTTGAGCCGCGTACAAAAGCAACTTAATCAGGTAAAAACCAAACTAAAACCAATCCTGGATTCGTCGCTGCCTTCACTTGAAAGTGACTTGAAAAAAGCAGGTGCACCTTGGGTTGAAGGACAGGGCTTACTAAAAGACTAGGGTTATTATACAATCATAAAAAGATGAGTTAGGTGGGCTTTTATCCTTCTTCATTTTAATTACAACTTTACAATTTAATGCAGCTACCCTTCCCCGAATAGCTCGGGGAAGGGTTTTTTATAGGATTTTGGAATTTTGACATCCACTTTCCTCTGTGCAGAACTACTGAAGCAACATGCCCAAGAACTGACATTATCCCAATCTGTATTCTTAATGCACAACAGGTTAACCTATTTTCCTGCTCCGTTCTCTTAAATGACCACTTGGTAAAAAAAGTTATATTTGAATAGTCATCAATGGCAACACCTGTTCTTATAAATTGCTAATAACAGACATATCTTATAAAAAATAACAAAACAATAAATGACATGAAATATCTTCACTACTTCCTATGCATACCAGTTGTGTTTTTTTCCTGTAAAAATGATACGAAAGTCAATGGGGACCAAGCGGTACAAGAAATTAGACCTGTGGTTTTTGATGGCATCGATAGTTTAATTAAACCTGGAAACGATTTTTATAACCATGTCAATAAAAAATGGTCTGAAAACGCCGTAATTGCCGATGATCAAGTTGGTGTAGGTTCCTACAGTTTTTTAAATATTCCGCAGCAAGAATTGCTTAAGAACATTTTAGAAGAAGTATCGCAGCGCGAGAATCCTAATGGGAGTATCGAGCAAAAGGTCGGCGACTTTTATGCCTCAGGTATGGACACCCTTAGTATCGACGAACTTGGCTTTAAACCCATTCAACCCCTATTAGATCGGATAGCGGCAATTACCGATGTCGCCTCTTTAACCGAATATGTAACCACACAAATAAAGGCGGGGGATAATTCAATAATCAGTCCACGTATTTCTCCAGATCAGGAGAATAGTGCAATCAATATATTACATTTCTCGCAGACAGGATTAGGACTACCAGATCGCGACTACTACTTTGGTGAGGATGCTTCGGTTAAGCGTGTTCAAGATGCTTATAAAACCTATTTAACCACCCTTTTTGAATTGGTAGGGGATACAGACGCCAAAAAACAAACGGCTATTGTTTACAATATTGAAAAGCAACTGGCGGAATCTCATAAAACACGAATAGAACGGAGAGTAGTCAAAGAGAATTTCCATAAAATGGCTGTTTCCGAATTAGATCGTAATCATCCGAACATTGGCTGGTCTGCAATGCTCAAAAATTTGGGTGTGGACGTAGACTCCGTAGATATTAGACAGCCGGCATATTATGATGTGCTAAATACCATGCTAACAGCTATCCCTTTAAACGATTGGAAGCTTTATTTAAAAGCGAACTCCATTGCCGCTCACGACAATATTTTAAGTAAACCTTTTCAAGATGCTGCTTTTGAATATTCTAAAATACTGTATGGCCAATCTGTACAACAGCCACGCGCAAAACGAATGGTTCGTATGGTAGATCGGCAAATAGGCTTTGCCTTGGGACAATTATATGTAAAGCGATACTTTAATGAAGATGCTAAAAAACGGGCACTGGATTTGGTCAATAATTTTCAAAAAGTACTAGAGAAACGGATTGAAGCCTTGGATTGGATGAGTGATAGCACCAAGGTAAAAGCAAAAGAAAAACTATATACCATCAACAAAAAAATAGGCTATCCCGATGTATGGCGAACCTATGACGCCACAATTGACAGAGACGATTTTTTTGGAAATGTAGTTGCCTTACGGGAAGATGCTTACCAATACGAATTGAAAAAATTGAATAAAGCTCCGAATAGAGATGAATGGTATACGACGCCTTCAACGGTTACTGCGTATTACAATCCACCGTTAAATGAAATCGTTTTTCCGGCCGGAATCCTACAAGCACCTTATTTTGATCTATATGCCGATGATGCGGCAAACTACGGAGGTATAGGCATGGTTATAGGGCACGAATTTACGCATGCATTTGATGACCAAGGGGCACAATATGATAAAGATGGAAATGTTACCGATTGGTGGACAGCGGCCGATTACACAAAATTCAAAGCGAAAACAGAACAGATTATTGATCAATATAGTGCCTTTACCGTATTGGATAGCGTACATTTAAAAGGCGCTTTAACGGTAGGCGAAAACACCGCCGATAATGGAGGCATTGCTATTGCATACGATGCTTTTAAATTAACAGAACAAGGACAGGGGAACACCAAGATTGGTGGCCATACACCGCATCAGCGTTTCTTTTTGTCCACGGCCACTATTTGGCGTGTTAAAACCCGAGATGAATATTTACGAAATTATGTTGCTACTAATCCACATTCACCCCCAATTTGGCGTGTAAATGGCCCTCTAATGAACTTTACCCCTTTTTATGAGGCCTTTGATGTGGAACCGGGTGATGTAAATTATAAATCGGAAGAGGAGCGTATTAAAATTTGGTAACACAACTATCTATGAGAGTTTTAGTTTCGATTATTATCATGTTTATGTTTGTCTCAGGGTGTAAGGAGCAAACGGTACAGCGTGTTGTTTCCAAGGAGTCCAAAATACGTCCAGCAAAAGGCTATGCGCAACACGATTGGCAGATGGACTCTATTTACAAACGGCTACAACTTAAAGATACCATAAACGACCTTCAATGGAAGGCGGCCATTAGTCCACATGACAATTATAGTTTTACCGGTCAGCTTTACTATGAATCCCTTCGGGGTATAAACGCCCCGAACATCATTCTGATTGGCGTAGCCCACCGCGCCCGTAATTTTAATCTACAGGATAAAATTGTTTTTGGGCGCTATGACGAATGGGAATCCCCTTATGGAGGCATTAAAGTTGGGTCACTTGGTGATGCTATTATGACTCGGTTACCAGAGAATGACTTTGTGGTACATGATAGCATGCAGTTAATCGAGCATTCGTTAGAGGCAATAATACCTTGGCTTCATAAAAAGAATCGTACTGCTGAAATCACCCCTATTTTAGTTCCGTATCTAAATTATGACGGCATCGATGCCATAAGCGGTAATCTTGCCAATGTGGTACACGAAATTATGAAGGCCAAAAAGTGGACATTCGGTAAAGATGTCGCTGTCGTAATCTCAAACGACGCCGTGCATTATGGTGACCAAGAGTGGGGGAACAATGCCACTATGGCTCCTTTCGGTATAGATTCGGCAGGAACGGAAAAAGCAAGGCAGCTAGATCTTGAAATTATAGCTAATTGTTTAACCGAGGATATTACCCCTGAAAAAATAAAACTGTTCACAGAATATACAGTAAAAAAGGAAGATTATAAGGAGTATAAATGGGTTTGGTGCGGTCGTTATTCCGTCCCTTTTGGGGTGTCTTTTGCCAATAAGCTAAATCTGTTGGAAAATAAAGAAATGCTGACAGGAACCTTTTTAGGCTATCAGACGAGTATCGATCATCCCCACATAGAGGTAGAGGACCTTGGTATGGAAATCAATGCCTTGACCACAAATAGACATTGGGTCGCCTATACAAGTATTGTTTATGAGTAGCAGTTTTTGGACCGTACATACTAATTTTATATAACCCAAAGTCAGCCTATTTTTTGTTGCGTGGTATTTTTGGCGGTGTAACTTGAGCTTGGTAAAAGCAAAGTATTTGTCACTTCACTTTCTTTTGCCACCGCTTCATCTCGCACAAATTTTAAAGAGTAGTATTCTTTAAAATTATGTCGTCTTCTAAAAGAGTAGTAAAATCGACGTAAGAGATTCATGAATACTTTTAAAAACAATAAATAAACAAGGAATACATCTTTGTAGCATGGGACAGCTATTCCAAAAATACGAGTAGAATTTTTTGTATATTTAAAAGAATTGGTAGGGACCAGCAACGAACCAAAAAACAGCATTAAAATGAACACAAAACAAGTTAAGGCCTACGGCACAGAAGCTGCCGATGCCTCCTTAGAACCGCTCAGCATTAAACGTAGAGAAGTAACGGTAACCGATGTGGAAATCGATATCTTATTTTGTGGTGTATGCCATTCCGATCTGCATTTTGCACGCAACGATTGGGGAATGACCCAATAGCCTGTCGTACCTGGGCATGAAATTGTGGGTAAAGTTAGCCACATAGGGTCAGGCGTTACAAAATATGCCCTTGGTGATTTGGTGGCCGTGGGATGTTTGGTAGATTCCTGCAGAACATGCAGCAATTGCAAAGACGACTTGGAACAGTATTGCCCGGAATGGGTAGGAACCTATGGAGGCTATGATAAACACTTAGATACCAATACCCACGGTGGCTATTCAGAAAGCATTGTGGTAGATGAAGCGTTTGTCCTGCGTGTTCCAGAAAATCTAGATCAGGCAGGTATTGCCCCTGTATTATGTGCGGGTATTACAACCTGGTCCCCCTTGCGGCATTGAAACGTTGGGAAAGACAGTACCATAGCGGTCGTAGGCTTGGGCGGGCTAGGTCATATGGCAATAAAATTAGCCCATGCCCTGGGCGCACATGTTACCTTGTTTTCAAGGTCTACCAATAAAATAGAAGATGCAAAAGCATTGGGCGCGGACGCCGTTATTATTTCTACGGATGAGGCCCAAATGAACAAAGCTATGGGACGTTTTGATGTTATAATCGACACCGTTCCCTATGCCCACGATTTAAACCCCTATGTTGCTACGCTTAATACCAGTGGCACCTTGGTGGTTGTAGGCTATTTAGGCCCCTTAGATCCTATGTTAGTGACCATACCCATGATTATGGGGCGTAAGTCCGTTTCAGGTTCTTTGATTGGGGGTATAGCCGAAACACAAGAATTATTGGATTTCTGCGGAAAGCATAATATAACCTCAGACGTGGAGGTCATTAAAATTCAAGAGATTAATACCGCTTATGACCGTATGTTGCAAAGTGATGTTAAATATCGTTTTGTAATTGACATGAAATCACTTAAAAATTGAGGAACGGAAAAGAACAGGTTTAAAACTCAAATCCAGCACTCCTAAATTTAAGTGCTGGATTTTTGCTTTTGTATAACCCATGCAAACTAAAATTAGCCCCTGACTGTTGGTATGTGGTGGCGAGATGATGCGGTCGGTCGGTTGTAACGAAGCATAGCATAAACGTGTTTTTTTGAATTGACAAATCAAATCTATCGTACAATACCATCAAGTGTTTCAAAAAAGTTAATTTTGAAAGAGACAACCAATACAACTACAACTATGAGAATCTTCGTTCTAATCTTTTCCCTTTTGCTAACCCTTCCGTCATTCTCACAAATAGACAAATCGTATTATCAGGATTTAGAATATAGAATGATTGGGCCCTTTCGTGCCGGTAGAACAGTAGGTGCGGTAGGTATTCCTTCTCAACCAAATGTATTTTTTATAGGTGTGAATAATGGAGGGGTATGGAAAACAGATGATTATGGTCGAACATGGAATCCGATTTTTGATGATGTTCCAACGGGCTCTGTAGGAGATTTAGCGGTCTCTCCTTCAGATCCAAATGTAATTTATGTAGGTACCGGGGAAGGGCTTCATAGACCGGACCTTGCGGTAGGTGATGGTATGTTTAAATCCATGGATGGTGGTGAAAGCTGGGAACATAGTGGACTTGAGGATATCCAACAAATTAGTCGCGTTATTGTGCATCCGACTAATCCGGACATTGTATATGTGGCTGGTCTAGGCCATCCGTATGGCGCAAATGAAATGCGTGGTATTTTTAAATCTACTGATGGTGGAAAAACATGGAAAAAGACCTTATACATAAATCATAATACCGGTGCTATTCAAGTAGAAATGGATCCGAATAATCCTAGTATCCTATTTGCCGCTATGTGGGAACATCAGGAAGGCCCATGGGAAAACGCCAAATTTTCCGGACCAAATAGTGGCTTATACAAATCTACGGATGGTGGAGAAACATGGCGAAAAATCACAAAAGGACTCCCCGAAGCTACTCAAGGATTAGGAAGAATAGGAATCGCCATAGCACACAGTAACTCAAAACGCATGTATGCCACGGTGGATGCAAGAGAAAATGGGGGTGTTTATACAAGTGACGATGCTGGTGAAAGCTGGAAATTAATCACAACGGAAAACCGTCTTTGGGGAAGAGGCAGTGATTTTGCGGAAATCAAAGTACATCCAAAAAATGAAAATATTGTTTTTGTAGGGAATGTTGCCTCCTACAAATCTGAAGATGGTGGGGAAACATGGACTTCTATAAAAGGAGCGCCGGGAGGAGACGATTATCATCGTATATGGATAAATCCAATGCATCCAGAAATTATGCTTTTTGCTGCAGATCAAGGTGCTGTTGTCACTGTAAATGGTGGAAAAACATGGAGTTCGTGGTATAACCAACCCACAGCACAATTGTATCATGTGGCAACGGACAATCAGTTTCCGTATTGGGTGTATGGTGGTCAACAAGAAAGCGGGGCCATTGGTATTGCAAGCAGGAGCAATGGCGGCCAAATCTCGTTTAGGGAATTTATGGGCGTAGGTGCGGACGAATATGCGTACGTAGCTCCGGATCCTATAGATTCAAACATCATTTATGGGGGACGGGTCATTAGGTTCAATAAAAAAACGGGACAGTCGCAATATGTGGGTCCAGAAGTTTTGCGTTCAGGTAAATTCAGGTACGTGCGTACGATGCCCTTGATATTTCATCCCGCGGACAATAGCATGTTACTTTTTGGAACCAATGTTGTTTGGAAAACACATAATGGGGGACAAGGTTGGGAACAGATCAGTGAAGACCTCACAAGAAAACAACCAGAAGTGCCAGCTAGTGTTGGTGATTACAAAACTGTAGCGATGGAAACGATGCCACAGCGGGCTATCGTGTATGCCATAGGACCATCGCCCCTTGATAAAAATATCATTTGGGCAGGAACGGACGATGGCCTAGTGCATGTGACGGTCGATGGTGGGAAAACATGGCAAGATGCAACCCCGTCAACACTTTCTTCATGGGATAAAATTTCACAGATAGATGCCGGTCATTTTAATAAAGGAACCGCTTATGTCGCCGTGAATGCCATGAGAAAAGATGACATGCGACCCTATATTTACAAAACGCATGATTTTGGAAAAACGTGGCAAGAAGTAGTTTCTGGAATGAACCCTTCTGGCCCTGTAAACACCGTGCGTGAAGACCCCGTCCAAAAGGGCTTGCTGTTCGCTGGAACGGAACGGGAAGTCTATTTTTCATCCAATGACGGTGGTGCCTGGCAAGCCCTTAGAATGAATATGCCAGCAACTTCAATTCGAGATTTGGTCATTCATGACAATGATTTGGTGATTGGCACACATGGCCGCTCTATTTGGATTTTGGATGATTTTAGTCCGTTAAGGGAAGTAGCATCGCTAACTGCAAAAAGTTCGTATCTATTTACGCCTAGCGATGCCTACCGTGTTCGTTTTAATATGTTTAGCGACACCCCGTTACCGCCAGAAGAGCCGACAGGGCAAAATCCGCCAGATGGCGCCATAATTGATTATTATTTAAGGGCCAATAACACTAAAGTTGAACTCAAAATTTTTGATCAAAAGGGGGCTCAGGTCACTAGTTTTTCCAGTGCCGATGTAGCGGAAGTTTTGGATACTACCAAAATGCAACATCCAACCTATTGGAAAAGACCCTTTAAAGGCTTGTCCGGCGAAGGCGGCCATCAACGTTTTGTATGGAATTTACGTTACAAAGAACCAAGAGGCGCTAAAAGAGGCTATGCCATTGCGGCGGTTCAATACAATACAGAAAGTGGTCCTGTAGGCCCTTTTGTAGCTCCTGGCGATTACAAAATTCAACTAAACGTAAATGGGGCTATCACAGAAAGAAGCCTAACGGTTAAATTAGATCCACGTTCGGAGTTGAGCACGGAGGCTCTTACCTTACAAACAGACCTTTCTATGCAGTGCTATAGGAATTATGAGACACTGCAAGACATCAGAGAAGCTATTGACAACGTGCTGACTACAAAACCTAGCGAACAAGCCGCGCTTTTGAAATTTAGAGGACAGGGAGCTCCAAATGATGGGGATATGATTTACGGAAGTATCTATGAATCGGATTTAGAAAATGAAACGCTAGTTGGCCTGCAATCTAAACTTCTCTATCTGTTACAGGTAGTACAGAAAACGGATGCACAACCAACTACAAAAACGGAAGAAGCATCGGAACTATTACATCAACGTGTCAATGAAATGGTATCTGTTTGGAATGCTAAATACAGGTAATTGAAGCTGTTTCTTACGTAAAAAGTAGCACCACATATAGGTTAAGGGTACGACAATCGCGTCAATGTGCTATCCGCTAATTTGGTATACATGTGCTATTATGTTTCGCGTTAGGTAACTTTGAATGGACGGCATAAAAATACAGGGTCTTGGAGACCTTTTGTTTTTTGAGTGGGTTGCAGCGCTGGCGTAATTGGCACTCCACTTTCTTTTGCCACCGCTTCAACTCGCCTAAATTTTAAAGGTTCTCAACCTTTAAAAATTATAGCGTCTAAAAACTTCTTATTGAAAGGTAATGAAACCGAGGACCGGATATTGAAACAACCAAAATTGCTTCTTTCCGAGGTTCATGAATACCTTAAAAAAACAATAGACAAGCAATGAATAAACACGTATTATAATAGCCAACGACAGTAGGGAGGGCAATGTGTGTGGAATGAGTTATGGTAAAAAAAAGATAAAATACTAATATTATTTTCTACATAATCACTATATTACACCAATAGTATGACGATTAAAACAGTTTTATGGCTACAATACGAAAAACAGTAACCTTTACCGAGCAGCAAGACAATTGGATAAAAGCACAAATAGAAGCTGGAGAATTTACTAACGATAGCGAATATTTGCGAAATCTTGTTCGACAAGACCAAGCTAACAATGCTAAATTTCATTCCTTAAAAAATAAACTTATTGAAGGGTTAGAAAGTGGTGTTGGTTCTAAATCACTACCAGATATCATGAAAGAAGTGGAAGCACGTATGCGTGAAGATGGACGTCTATAAACTTTCCAGAAAAGCCGAAATTGATTTGGCAGAACTATTCGAATTTGGGGTATACAAATTTGGACTACCGCAGGCACAAACCTATTTCTTAGGAATGCACGATGTTTTTAAAGTTCTTGGTGAAAACCCTAATTTAGGAAGAGATGCATCTGAATTTACTGAAAATCTAAAAAGGTTCACTTACAAATCTCATACCATATTTTATCTTCAAGTTGCCGATGGATTATTCATTCTTCGTGTATTAAGCCAGCGCATGGATTATCATAGCAATCTGAGTATAGTCTAGGATTTTATTTAAATTAGAAATAAGGTATCGCTATTTGATATACGCGAGAAAATAGGGGCGACCCAAGGAGCATTTATTTTTCGGCGAGTTAATGCGGCTGGCTTTAATTGTAGATTGTTCTATAATGTCTTGCATTATGACACTTTGCTTTGGTACGGCTTAAAAACAATAGGTCTTGGAGACCTATTGTTTTTTGAGCGGGTTGCAGCGCTGGCGTAATTGGTACTTCACTTTCTTTTGCCACCGCTTCAACTCGCCTAAATTTTTAAAGGTTGAGAACCTTTAAAAATTATAGCGTCTAAAAACTTCTTATTGAAAGGTAATGAAACCGAGGACCGGATATTGAAACAACCAAAATTGCTTCTTTCCGAGGTTCATGAATACCTTAAAAAAACAATAGACAAGCAATGAATAAACAGGTATTATGCGAGCCGACGATAGGAGGGGAGTG
>CAZMUV010000089.1:0-13263 GCA_964569345.1 uncultured Maribacter sp.
AAGGAAAAGATTTGTTGGGCGTAGCCCAAACAGGTACTGGAAAAACAGCTGCCTTTGGTATTCCAATTTTACATCACTTATACGAGCGTATTAGTTTAAGTCAACATAAACGCAAAGTAAAGGCTTTAGTGGTCACCCCAACACGGGAACTTGCCATTCAAATAGGAGAGAGTTTTACCGCATACGGAAGACACACAGGTCTAAAGAACACTGTTATTTTTGGGGGTGTAAAACAAGGGAAACAAGTGAATGCCTTACGGGCTGGAGTTGATATTATAATAGCCACTCCTGGCCGACTCCTAGACCTTATGAACCAAGGGTTTATAACCTTTAGAGACCTGGAATTCGTTGTATTAGATGAAGCAGATCAGATGTTGGACATGGGCTTTATACACGACATAAAAAAAATTATTTCCAAATTACCACCCAAACGCCAATCGCTCTTCTTTTCGGCAACGATGCCAAAAAGTATTGTTGAGCTATCTAGAAAAATGTTAGGGGATTTTGAGCGGGTTACCATTAAACCAGAACAAGCCACAGCAGAGAAAGTAGAACAAGGTGTTTACTTTGTAAGTAAGGCAAATAAGCCAAAGCTTTTGGTGCATTTATTGGAGCAACGGCCTAGTGATTCTGTTTTGGTATTTTCACGCACCAAGCACGGAGCAAATAAAATAGTTAAGAAATTGGACCAAGCTGGCATACGATCCGCAGCAATTCATGGTAATAAATCACAAGCGGCACGCCAAAAGGCCTTAGGTGCTTTTAAAGAAGGTAAATTAAAGGTTTTAGTAGCAACGGATATCGCTGCTCGAGGTATTGATGTAGAAGAACTTTCATTGGTGGTTAATTATGACCTTCCCAATGTTTCTGAAACCTATGTGCACCGTATTGGAAGAACAGGACGCGCCAGCGCTAGTGGTATTGCACTTTCTTTCTGTGATAAAGAGGAGCGCCCTTACCTAAGGGATATTGAAAAATTAATACGACAGGAAGTCCCTCGTATGCCAGAGCATCAATTTGTAGATGATGGTGATGACCAGCAACAAACAGAACCCCAAAGAAGACCAAATCAGCGCAACAGCAGACCTAATCCCAATAGAAATCGTAACAATTCCGGTAATTCTAATTTTAGGGGGAAAAATAACAGAAATAAAAATAAGGGTACAACTAGTGGAGGCCAATCTTCCAAATCCGAGTAAAATTAGAAACCTGTAGGTAACTTAAATGGTACGTATACGACTCATAAGTACCTCTTTGTAGGCTTTGCTTAACGGTATGGACTTCCGTTTTATCTCTAAATGGTCGTCCGCAACAATATCCAATTTTGAAATATTTACCATATAACTCCGGTGTACCCTTACAAACTGAGAATTAGGCAACTTGTCCCCTACAACTTTTAAACTACTAGACAGGGTATGGTCCGTATTTTGGCACATTATCTTACAGTAATTACGGTCTGCCTCCAAATACAAAATATCATCTAATAAGAGCTTTATCATCTTACCTTTATGCCGTATAAAAATGCGATCGTCTAGTAGCTCAAATTCGGGAGTTTCAATCCCTTTTTCATTCTGCACAATGGTTTGAGCCACCAGCTCCAAGGTGCGTTGTAGATTTAATTTATTAAAAGGTTTGGTGATGAATGCCTTAGGACGTGTTTCTTTAGCCAACTCAAATGTAGCGTTATCACTATTTGCCGTTAGATATATAATAGGAATGTCGGTATGTTTTTGTATCGCCTTAGCGGTATCTATGCCATTTAAATTCCCTTTTAAATTTATATCCAATAGCAGAATGTGAGGTGGGTTTTCACGCACGTGCACCACAGCTTCTTCTCCCCTTGGCACCAATCCGGTTATTTCATAACCAAGATTCGTAAGCAACAGCGATACATTTGCACCGATAATCATATCGTCCTCTACAATCAGTATGCGTATTTTATTCTTTTCCATTATGCCGCTTTTGAAGCTTTAAAAGTTATAAACACCGAAGTTCCTTGTGTGGTGTGCAATTCCATTTTCCCATCCAATTGCTTAACTAATAAGGAAACCAATTTGGTGCCAAATCCGGTACCTACGGCTTCCTTGGACAACTGCATACCCACTCCGTTGTCTTTTACTTCCAAGATAATTAAATCCTCCTTTTCCTTTAAAGACAATCGGATTTTCCCTTTTCTATCATCGGGAAATGCATATTTCAACGAATTTGTAATCAATTCGTTAACTATTAAGCCAATAGGTATTGCCATATCAACATCCAGTTCAAATTTTTCCATTTCCAAAGACATGGTTACATGACTATCTTTTCCAAAGGAATCAATGATATAATCTGACAAATTAATAAAATATTCCTTCATTTCAATAGTAGCCATATTTTCGCCCAAATACAGTTTTTGATGTATCATACCCATACTGTGAACCCGTTGCTGACTTTGTTCCATGGCGTTTAGAATATCGGGGTCCTTAATTTGTGCTGATTGCAACGAAAGTAAGCTCGAAACTATTTCTAGATTGTTCTTTACGCGATGGTGAATTTCCTTAAGCAGAAACTCCTTTTCAGTGTTTTGCTTCTGAAGTAGCTTATTCTTTTTATTGTTATTAGAAATAGCCTTGTAGGCAAGCAACAACAATAAGACTAGAAGTATGGTGATAACAAGGCCTAATTTTTGACGTGTTTCCTGTTTTTTAATAAGACTTTCTTGTACTATAATAGTACTCTCCTTTTGTGCTACATCAAACTCTGTCCGCAATTCGGAAATACGATGATCGGCCTCGGCCGTAAACACTTCATCGTTTAATGTATCATACTCCAAAAACGCTTCGTACGCCTTTTTGTATTGGTTAATACCTGCATAGGCTATTCCCAATTCCTTATACCCTAGACTCAAATAATAGGTGTCTCCAAAATTATCGGTCGCCACTTCTATACATCGCTCAAGCGCTTTAACGGCTTCTTTATAAGTCCTTTTTACATTATGCATTCTGCCTACCGATAACCAAGACCGCATTACCATGAAATTATTTTCAAGTAGTGCTGCATATTTAACAGCATTCTGACCTGCCTGCTCCGCATTATCAAATTCACCTAAAAAAGAATAAAGGTCCACCAGTGAAATATACACATCACTCAAATTATTATAAAAACCATACCGTTCTCCTACTACAATGGATTGCTTGTAGTAATCGAGGGCCTTTTCGTAATCTTTTAACGCCAAGTAATTATTACCGGCGATATATAGCGTAAAGCCATAATCCAAATCGGTAATACCCCAACTATTAAAAAATTCTAAGGACTTAAGTGCGTATTCTAAGCCCGATGTATACTTGGATTGTTTCCAGAAAAGATTACTTAAATCGCTATAGGCCATGGCTTTGACCTTATCATCATTAAGTTTTTCACCCAAGGTAAGCGATAACATGGCATAATCTGCCGCCCTATCCAGTTGTCCCCTACGCTCATAAACATATCCTAATTGCGTATTCAAAAAGGGTAGATCAGATTGTAAAACCTTAGGTTTTGCCAGTTGAAGTACGGTTTGGGCACTATCTAGTTTTTCCATACGCAAAAGGATGGCGCCTTGGGTCATCTGAAATCTACCTTCCCATAAGACATTCTCTTTTGCCTTTGTTAATTGGAGTCCTTTTCTGGTAAAATCCAGCGCCGTATTAAGATTTCTAGTATGCCAGTAATAAGCAAGATCATTAAGAATCGAAAACTGTACAGAATCGTTTTCAATGGTATCAAAACCTTGTTCTAAGAATTCCAAATAAGAATCCCCGAAATTATCTGTTTCAACAAACACCTTAGTGTACGGATTAACCCTATTACTGTCTATAAGTTGGCCGTAGCTGAACGTATTAATAAAACAGGGAAAAAATCCTAAAAATATAAGCTTTAGACGGAAATCGACCATTTTTAAAATTAAGGCCCAACGGGGGAATGAGTTTTTTTAAATATACATTATTTCGCATCACAAAACCTAATGATTTTCAACAACTATTTGTATGTTTTTTAAGCCATAATTGGCTCGTATTTATACTTAGTCTACACATTCGTATTAGCCAAAAATGGATTATCTATTCATATAATCCTAATATGTAAAAAAGAATAATTAATTTGTAAGAATGAAGAAACAATTATTGATTTACGGTAGTGGAAGACACACAGTGCCCTTTCTAAAATATATGGCAGAAGCCACTGGAAAATCGAAACCTAACATCTGTTTTATACCTACCGCAAGCGGAGATGACAGAGGGTATTGTATACGGTTTTACGAAGTCTGTAAACATATAAACGTAATACCGCATGTCTTAGAGGTCTGGGTAAATTCCTATGAACATAAGGAAACATTTGCGGAAATTATATCGCGTATGGATGTCATAGTAGTAGGCGGCGGTAATACGCTAAATATGTTGGCCATTTGGAAAGCGCAAGGAATAGATGTTGCGCTTAAAAAAGCCTATGATAAAGGAACCGTAATGGGCGGCGGTAGTGCGGGATCTTTATGTTGGTTCAATGGTGGCACAACAGATTCACGACCAGCACATTTAAGTATTGTACCGGGAATGGGTTTTGTTGATAAAAGTCATTGTCCACACTACAATTCGGAACCTACCAGACGTCCGCTCTATCATGAAAACATCCTTTCGGAAAAACTATCGGAGGGGTACGCCTGTGATGACAAATCTGCTATTCATTTTATTAACGGAGCTGTGTACACTTCTGTCTCCTTGGATACAGAAAATCATTCCTATCACGTTTATAAAAAAGATGGTAAAGTGATAGAAGATAGACTCCACGCCAAGATTCTTGAATAGTAATGGAAAGCAGGAAAGGATTTGTACTGCTACATGTTTTTTTCCAAACCAAATCAGGATTTCCTAATAATCTTAATGAAAAATGCACACAAATTGCAACCAATTTTGGATTATATTCACCCAAGCTTCTCAAGAACATTAAATAAATTTAAGGAAGATCTTCATTTTTCTTAATGAAGGTGTAAGTAATGCCCTATCCTACTTACAAAATAACTGTCGACTGCACCATGCATAAACTATTGCGTGAAACGCTTTAGATCAATAAAAGCATCCATTCGGACAATAAAATGACCCACTCGTACTCACTTCATCAAATTCTTAGGGTTTAAATGATTACTTTAAAGTAAATAACCAGTTATTCTTAAAACCTTAAGAAAACTTAAAAACCAACGTATTAAGAAAATTAATACAAAACATAGGTAGGCCGGCAAGTTCGGGGGAATACATGGCAATGAAGCGAAGGTTGATATTTTAGTGTTTTCATTTTTAAAACCCATAATTATTGTTATGGTTGGCCTACCTATTTATTAAAATAGTTTAAAGACCCCTAAGGTTAATTTTTTAGGGGTTTTTGCTATTTGCTTACCGAAACAAAATATTTTTTTCGAATCTTTTATAGCACATTATAATGGATACAACCAATCTGGCAAAACCAATTTCCACTTCCTTTTCTTTCTGCCAGGGTGCTATATTGTCATTCTTTACTAGGATTTGGCCCAATTACCATCCGTCCATATGCGTTGTTAGACACCTTGAATATAAAATTCACTCATATGATATACCATAAAGGTGGTAAATAGTACAATCAAAATCTATTAATCGTAAAATCTATGAAGCATTCCAAACGTTCCTTAGAATTTGAGAAATCTGGTTATTTTTTTATTACTTTATTTTTACTAGCCTTAGCTGGGTTTTGGCCTTCGTATTTTAGTAAATTCTTTGACGGTACGGCGGACTTTAGTTTTTACTTCCACTTTCATGCTTTTTTCGCCGTATTATGGATTTTGATGCTCATTGTCCAACCGATTCTCATTAGGCAGAAGAAATTCGACTTACATCGAAAAATAGGAAGGTTGTCCTATCTATTGGTACCCCTCATTTTTATCTCTATTATCCTTTTGGCACATAACACACTTCGAGGTCCAATTGAGAATGTGGGTCTTGAACTCTGGGTACCTATGAAAGACCTACTAATTTTTGCTGTGGGTTATGGCGTCGCTATCAAATACCGTCATACGTTGCCCATTCATGCACGTGGAATGATTGTGGCAGGGATCGTTCTCATAGAACCTGCTCTTGTAAGACTTGTACTCTATGTTTTCTTTCCGGATTCCGGTTTTGACCCCACTGGTTATTTGGCCACCCTTAGTATAGTATATCTCATACTGATCGGATTGATTGTTGCCGAACGTAAACAAAAAGTAGGTAGATGGATCTTCCCATTAACTCTTGTACTCTATCTCATTGTGCATTCCGTGTTGGTGTTTCAAATCGAAATTGGTCCTTGGCAAGCCTTTGCCGAATGGTTTAAAGCATTGCACTTAACCTAAGACTTGAAACTATGGCGTTCAATTTTAATTCAATCGTAAAATCCATGAAATAAATACAACAAAAAACAAAATGAGTAACATATTACTATTGAAACTAAATAATACGCGCTGGGCTATTTAATAAAAAGCCTTAAAGAACATGGCCCCTAGTTATTTTCTCAATCCTTTCAAATTATTGACTAAATTCATGTATGAATAAGCACTGCCAAAACCAAGATTAGAGTTAAGACCAAAGCCAATTAGAATTAAACACATGAAAAAAATCACACTAGTAGTATTGCTAATCCTGTTCTTCTCAATTAGCTGTAAAGACACCCGACAAACTAAAGCCACAACTACTGAAAAAAGTAGTTATTTTGATTATTCCGGTAGCAATGATCAGCAAACTGGTGGCATAAAAATGATTCCGATTGAAACCCCTAAAGGAACCTTTAACGTGTGGACAAAACGCATGGGAAACAATCCAAAAATGAAGGTGTTGCTGCTTCATGGCGGTCCGGGAGGCACGCACGAGTTTTTTGAAAATTTTGACGGTTATCTCCCCAATGAAGAAATAGAATACATCTATTACGATCAATTGGATTCGTATTACAGCGATAAACCGAACGATTCCACGCTTTGGACTACCGAACATTTTGTGGAGGAAGTAGAACAAGTTCGAAAGGCATTAAATCTTAACAAAGATAATTTTTACCTGCTAGGTCAATCTTGGGGAGGAATCTTAGCGATGGAATATGCGCTAAAATATCAAGACAATTTAAAAGGTCTCGTCATTTCAAATATGATGGCAAGCATTCCCGAATACGAAAAATATGCCGCGGAAGTTTTGGGCCCGCAATTGCCACCTGAAGTTTACAAAGAAATCAAAGCTATGGAGGCCGCGGAAGATTTTAGCAACCCACGTTATGCAGAACTCGTCACACAGCACTACTACCCCAAACACGTCTTGCATAAGCCCTTGGGGGAGTGGCCAGAATTCCTCAATCGCGCCTTCTCACACCTCAATCCTGCTATTTACATCTATATGCAAGGCTATAGTGAATTTGGAGTTACCGGTAATGCAACCTTGAAAGGATGGGACGTTTCCAGCCGATTAAACGAATTGAAAATACCTACCTTGATGATAGGTGGAACGTACGATACCATGAATCCAAAATACATGGAATGGATGAGCACCGAAGTTCAAAACGGACGAAGTTTAACTACACAGTCTGCACATATATCCCAATACGATGACCCCGAGGCGTATTTCTCCGGATTGATAAAATTTATAAAAGATGTGAATAATGGTAACTTTTAAGCACCTATCATTCAAATGAAAAAAGCCTTTCTTATTCCAATGGCATTGATACTTATCCAATGTGTTTGTGCCCAAAAACCTAGGGCCCGCGATTTAGGCGTACCGTTTAATGGCAAAACAGGAGCATTGAATGCTATTACCGATGTAGCAGGAGTTGAAATTGGCTATAGTACTATCATTACGGGCAAAGGCAATAATATCGTAGGTAAAGGACCGGTTAGAACTGGTGTTACAGCTATATTCCCGCGCGGAAAAGCCAAAAAAATGAGCCCGGTGTATGCCAATTGGTACAGTCTCAACGGTAATGGTGAAATGACGGGCACCACATGGGTTACGGAATCGGGTTTTTTGGAAACACCTATTATGATTACGAATACCAATAGTGTGGGTGTGGTCCGTGATGCAGTTTTAAAATGGTATGTAGAGACCGACTGGTACAAAGGAGAAGATTGGTGGTATACCTATCCTGTGGTGGCAGAAACCTATGATGGTTTTTTAAATGATATTTACGGGTTTCATGTGCAAGAAAAGCATGTTTTGGAAGCCATTACGAATGCATCCACAGGAAAAATAGCCGAAGGAAATGTTGGTGGTGGAACAGGCATGATGTGCCTAGGATTTAAAGGAGGTACGGGAACCTCCTCTCGAATAGTCACTGTTGCTGATTCCACCTACACTGTTGGCGCTATTGTACAATCCAATTTTGGCTCAAAAAAGAACCTCACCATAGCTGGCGTTCCCGTTGGTATGGAACTAAAGGACACCTTAAATTCTGTATTCAATGCACCCCCACAATCCAGAAGAAAGGAAGGCGACGGTTCCATTATTGTCATTGTGGCTACGGATGCCCCATTACTTCCACATCAATTAAAAAGAATCGCTCAACGAATTCCGCTGGGAATTGGTAGTGTTGGTGGCAGGGGAAGCAATGGTTCCGGGGATATATTTTTGGCATTTTCAACCGCCAACGAAGGTGCTTTCAATAGGGATAAAACCACTGTTGTAGAAACGTTCCCCAATGATATGATAACACCTTTTTTCGAAGCAACGGTGCAAGCCGTGGAAGAAGCTATTATCAATGCCATGGTAGCTGCTGAAACTATGGAAGGTATTAATGGAAATACCGTATATGCCTTACCGCATGATTTATTAATAGAAGTGTTGAAAAAGTATAATCGACTTGAAAAGTCTAAATAATGTAACCGATGAAAAACAAGAAAAACCCCATCGCCCTCTTACTCCTTATCGCAGTGATTTTCGGCTGTACCGAAACCAAAACCTATGACATTCTCATTAAAAACGGACAAATACTGGACGGTTCCGGAGATGCTTCTTATGTAGGCGATATCGGTATTAATGCCGATACCATTGTCGCCATTGGAACGTTAGAAAATGCCAAAGGGATACAAGAAATCGATGCTACGGGTTTGACCGTTGCACCCGGTTTCATCAACATGCTGAGTTGGGCCACCGAATCGTTAATTGTTGATGGAAAATCTCAAAGTGATATTCGACAAGGGGTCACTTTAGAGGTTATGGGAGAAGGCTGGTCTATGGGGCCTCTAAATGAAAAAATGCGTGTAGAACAACAACGCACACAAAAAGATATCAAATACGACATTGAATGGACCACCTTAGGGGAATATCTCGAATTTTTGGAGCGAAAAGGTATTTCTACTAATGTAGCCTCTTTCGTTGGGGCAACCACCTTGAGAGTGCATGAACTAGGAGAAGCAAACCGAGCTCCAACTCCAAAAGAACTCGAAAATATGAAAGCCCTTGCCAAAACCGCCATGGAAGAAGGTGCCATGGGTATTGGTTCCTCCTTGATTTACGCACCGGCATTTTATGCAGATGTGGAAGAGCTAATTGAACTGTGTAAAATTGCCTCTGAATACGATGGAATGTATATCTCACATATGCGGAGTGAAGGTGATTACTGGTTGGAAGCGATTGATGAATTACTACAAATCGCCAATGATGCGAATATTCCAGCAGAAATCTACCATTTAAAAGCAGGAGGAAAGGAGAATTGGAGCAAATGGGAAACGGCCATTGCCAAAATTGATTCTGCCCGTTCAGCCGGACTGCAAATAACTACAGACATGTATACCTATACTGCTGGAGCAACCGGCTTAGACGCTTCCATGCCGCCATGGGTGCAGGAAGGTGGCTATGGGAAATGGGCGGAGCGTTTACAAGACCCTGCCATCCGAAAAAAAGTGATGGAAGAAATGAAGGCCAAAGGTGATGGTTGGGAAAATTTATATTTTGCTGCCGGGAGCGCAGATAAATTAATCCTGAATGATTTTAGGAGCGATAGTTTGCGATATCTGACCGGGAAGACCTTGGCTGAAGTGGCCACTATGCGCGGTACCAGTCCAGAAGAAACGGCGATTGACCTTGTGGTACAAGATAGCAGTCGCGTTGGTACGGTGTATTTTCTAATGTCCGAAGAGAATGTAAAAAAGCAAATTGCCCTGCCTTATATGAGTTTTGGCTCTGATGGCGCATCCATTGCACCCGTAAAACCTTTCACTAATGCTAGTCCGCATCCTAGATCTTACGGTAATGTGGCCCGTCTTTTAGGCAAGTATGTCCGTGAAGAAAAAGTCATTTCTTTAGAAGAGGCCGTTTACAAGTTAAGTGGACTTCCAGCTTCCAATTTAAAAATAAAAAAACGAGGGAAATTGGCTGTTGGTAATTTTGCCGATTTGGCCATTTTTAATTCAGAAACCATTATCGACAAAGCCACTTTTGATAACCCACATCAATTTGCAGAAGGCATGGTACATGTTTTTGTCAATGGTGAGCAAGTTTTGAAAGATGGTGAGCACACAGGGGCTACCCCAGGCAGGGTTGTAAGAGGGCCAGGATGGATTGGAAAAACTAAATTTAAAACTGCACGTGAATAGACGAAGGGAATAGTAATAAAGATTGCCTCAAAAGAATAAGTTCCATTTATGGTCATAACCTTTTAGAAAACATTAAAAAAATTATGAGAACACTACCGTTTATGCTGTTTATAGCGCTTTTCTCTTGCAAGTCACCCGCCGAAAAAAAAGAAGAAATACGTTCTTTTCAAGATATCCATAATCAAGCCATTCTAATCGACACCCATAATGATGTGCTTCTGCAGACCATGGAAAAAGGGGTCATCTTGGATCAAGATTTAACGGGTATTACCCATTCTGACCTCGACCGGCTAAAACAAGGAGGCGTTGATGTACAATTCTTTTCGGTTTGGTGTGATGGAGCACAAGCAGACCCTTTCAAATATGCTTTAATAGAAATGGATTCTCTAAATGCCATTGCGAAAAGAAATCCTGATAAAATCAAAGTAGTGGCAAATTCCAAGGAAATGATGGAAGCTGTGAATCAGCATAAAATAGCGGCATTTTTTGGCGTTGAAGGCGGCCATATGATCGAAAATGATTTAGCTAAACTTGATTCACTATTCGCACGTGGTACGCGCTATATGACCCTTACTTGGAACAACTCCACCTCATGGGCCACAAGCGCGGCTGATGAAACCGCTCTTGAAGGAGGAGCTTTAAACTCCGAGGGGAAGAAGGGTTTATCGGAATTTGGAAAAGAAATCGTTAGTCGCATGAATACATTGGGTATGATGGTAGACATTAGTCATGTAGGGGAACAAACGTTTTGGGATGTCATGGAAACTACGACCAAGCCAGTAATCGCATCCCATAGTTCGGTATATGCTATTTGTCCCGTTCCTAGGAATCTAAAAGATGACCAGATTAAGGCCATAGCCAAAAATGGTGGCGTAGTACAGATTAATTTCTATTCGGGTTTTATAAGCCCAGAATATGAAGAGCAACGAAACGTATTTTTATTGAATCATAAATCAGAAAAGGATTCGCTCATTGCCTCAGGCATCAATATATATGTTGCAGAAGAACTACTTTTTGCTAAATATACAAATGAGGTCCAATCCTTTAGGCCTACCCTTGAACAGCTTATGCAACATATAGTCCATGTCATAGATTTAGTAGGTGTAGATTATGTTGGGCTTGGCTCTGATTTTGATGGTATTCCTTCAGCACCAATTGGTTTAGACGATGTGACTTCCTACCCTATAATTACAAACGCCTTAGTTGAAAAGGGGTACAGTATAAAAGATATCAATAAAATTTTGGGAGGCAACTTACTTCGAGTTTTAGAAAAAAATGAAAGTAACAGTTTATAATAAATAAATGAAAAAGTATTACATCATACTGCTTTCCCTTTTAATTGGTTCCTGCAAGGGGCCAAATGACAAAAAAGAAACAAATCAAAAGCAGACACTAGCGCAGCTCAAAGAACAAGTCGATTCCCTATTTAATGCACATATTAATTCAGATGCACCAGGTGCTGCACTCCTAGTTTCCTATGATGGAAAAATGTTAATCGGAAAAGGTTATGGTCTGCGGGATTTAGAAACCAAAGAACCAATTACGGCCAACACCAATATGCGTATGGCTTCCGTAAGTAAGCAATTCACTGATTTAAGCCTTTTGTCATTGGTAGATGAAGGCTTGCTATCCCTAAATGACACAGTATATAAATTCTGGCCTTATGCCGTATTTAAAAATATTACCGTTACCCAGCTCATTAACCACACTTCAGGAATAGCTGATTATGAAGGTGCATTTATAAAGGATTGGGATAGAACTAGAATAGTTGAAAATAAAGATGTTTTGGATTGGTTGTCCACGAATCCCAAACCGCATTTTAAACCAGGAGAAAAATGGGAATACTCCAATACCGCTTACTTGGTTTTAGCCCTTTTAACCGAAAAATTAAGCGGTGAAGATTTTGACACCTATGCCAAGAAAGCCGTTTTCGAAAAAGCGGGTATGAAAAATACCAATTTTTACTCCTTAGCACATCCTATTGATATTAAAGAACGTGCCTTCTGCTATGAAAAAGACAGTTTAGGGAATTGGGAGAACGTGGATGGTTTTTTTATGAACGGCGTTTTGGGTGATGGAGCGGTTTATACCAGTGTAACAGATTATTTTGCTTACGACCAAGCCTTGAGAAATAAAAGTATTGTATCAGCTAGGGTACATCAACTTTTGTTTGAACCCAGTTCGATGGCCTTACCTGAAGAAGCAAAATATCCATTTGAATTTTTGAAGGGCAAAGAAGAACACTATGCCATAGGTTGGTTTGTGACTGAGGATATCGCCCTCCATACCGGTAGTTGGAACGGGACTAGAACCATAGTCGTTCGAGATAAAGAAAGACCTTTAACCATCGCTATTTTCATGAATTCTGGAGAAGCAGAAACCAGATCAGTATTGATAGAAAGCACTTACAACCTCATGGATTCCTATTTAAAGTCCAATCAATAAATGAAATGAAAAACGCAATCACATTATGAGTGAAGTAAAGCAGCAATCCAATCGTTTTTTATCTCTAGATGTGCTTAGAGGTCTAACCGTATGTTTAATGATTATTGTAAATACCCCAGGAACGGGGGCCAATTTATATCCTTATTTAGTTCATGCGGAATGGTTTGGGTTCACACTTGCGGATTTGGTATTTCCCACTTTTCTTTTTGTAATGGGGAATGCTATGAGTTTTTCTA
>CAZMUV010000090.1:0-13208 GCA_964569345.1 uncultured Maribacter sp.
AAATCAATGAAAGTCTAAAGTCATTACAAAAGAATACTAGCAATTTGTTCTTCCTGCCAAACCGGGGGAACTTTACTCGTGGAATTCTCGCCACTGCTTATACCCATTTTGATGGCAGCTTGGAAGATGTGCAACTTTTATACAAAACGTTTTATAACAATGCTTTCTTTACCCATGTTGCAGAGGAACCGATTAACCTAAAACAGGTAGTAAATACAAACCAATGCCACATTCATTTACATATACACGAAGACACCTTGCTGGTTACCTCGGCAATAGATAATTTATTAAAAGGCGCTTCTGGACAAGCAGTACAGAATATGAATTTGGTTTTTGGAATGGAAGAAGACTTAGGATTGAATTTAAAAGCAAGCATTTTTTAAAGTTCGAAGTTTAAATTCTATATTTTAGTTTCCACCCTAACAAAGAGGTGTCTAAGGAGGTTTAAAAGCCTAAAGAAGAAGAAGAAAACAACAAGTAGATGCCCACTTTATGGGTGTGAAATAAATAGCTAATTATGAAAATAGCAATCATAGGAGTAGGTAATCTAGGACTCGCAGTTGCAAAAGGGATTTTAAATTCAAACGGTGCAACGACCATGTATCTCACTAAAAGAAATACCTCCGAAATTTCGGAATTTGAGAAATATGGGAACGTAACTGTCACTTCTGATAATCGCGAAGCTGTAAAAAATGCTGATATTTTAATTTTTGCAGTACAACCAAGTCAATTTGAGAGCATTCTAACTGACATTAAAAACCTTTTAAACGATACCCATGTGGTCATTTCAACAATTACAGGGTTTTCAATTTCAAAAATAGAAGCAATCATAGGTAGTGATCATAATATTATTCGGAGCATGCCCAATACAGCAATATCCGTTGGTAAATCCATGACTTGTATTTGTGCGAATGAAAAAGGAAAAAGTCGTATTGAATTAGCAAAATCAATTTTCAATCGCATGGGTCATTCCATGGAAATACCGGAGGAACAAATGCAAGCCGCTACCGTAATCTGTGCTAGTGGAATTGCGTTTTGGATGCGTTTGATTCGCGCCACCACACAAGGGGCTATTCAGCTTGGGTTTGATGCTAAAGAGGCCCAGGAATTAGCGATGCACACCGCAAACGGAGCTGCCGGACTGTTAATAGAATCAGGTAGTCACCCAGAAGCCGAGATAGATAAGGTAACCACTCCCAAAGGTTGTACCATTCAAGGCCTGAACGAAATGGAACACCAAGGGCTGAGCTCATCGCTCATTCAAGGTATTGTCGCATCCTTTGAAAAAATAAGTAGAATAAAAGAAGGACAGCTTTAAAGAAGAAATAAATACAAATGGTAAGCTTTCTCCAAGCGTATTGAATTTGAATTTTAAAAACATGAACCTATTCGACGTTTACCCGCTATACAATGTAACCCCGGTTTCCGCACAGGGAATTATAGTTACCGATGACAAAGGCCAAAAATATCTAGATTTTTATGGAGGACATGCTGTGATTTCCATTGGCCATTCGCATCCGCATTATGTGAAGCGGTTAAAAGATCAATTGGATAAAATCGGTTTCTATAGCAATGCAGTTCAAAATCCATTACAAGTGGAGTTGGCAACAAAACTAGGACAACTTTCCCACTGTGAGGATTACAACCTTTTCCTTTGTAATTCTGGAGCGGAGGCTAACGAAAATGCATTAAAAATGGCTTCCTTCCAAACTGGAAAATCCCGTGTTATTGCATTTAAAAATGGTTTTCACGGAAGAACCTCAGCCGCAGTTGCAGTAACCGACAATGAAAAAATAAATGCTCCGCTTAACAAACAACAAAAAGTCACCATACTACCCTTGAATGATATCGCAGCTTTCAAAATCGAAATCGAAAAGGGAGATGTATGCGGCGTAATTATCGAGGCCATTCAAGGTGTAGGAGGTTTGGACGAACCATCTACCGAGTTCTATCAAGAAATTGCGGAACATTGTAAGCAAAATAGTGTAGTGCTTATTGCAGACGAAGTACAATCCGGTTTTGGACGAAGCGGTAAATTCTTTGGTTTTCAACATCATAATGTTAAACCAGATATTATCAGTATAGCTAAAGGAATGGGGAACGGGTTTCCAGTAGGCGGTATCTTAATCCATGAAAGCATCAAAGCATCCTACGGGCTCTTAGGTACTACCTTCGGCGGCAACCATTTAGCCTGTGTAGCAACAATGGCGGTTTTGGAGGTTTTAGAAAAAGAAAACTTACTTGAAAATACCACTCAATTGGGTCTTTATTTTAGTGAAAAGGCTACTGAAATTTCACAGGTTAAAAGAGTAAAAGGTAGAGGGCTGATGCTCGGATTAGAATTTGATTTTGAAGTCGCGGAATTACGTAAAAAATTGATTTATGACCAACATCTATTTACAGGTGGCGCAAAGGATAAACACGTTCTTCGTATTTTACCTGCACTAAACATTACCAAAGAACATATTGATATATTCTTTAATGCACTTAAAAAAACACTGTCGTGAACAAGCAACTGACTATCGATAAACGAAATGCCGTATTAACTTCAATGGCAAAAAGCATCGAAAAAAATCAAGCCGCTGTTCTTACTGCCAATCAAATTGATTTGGATACGTATTCTGGAGATGATATTTCTATGCGAGACAGACTAAAAGTGGATCAAAGTAAAATCGATGGTATGATTTTATCTCTGAATCAATTAACGGCTGAACCAGACCCTTTAGGTATTGAACGTTTTACAACAACCCACGAGAACGGAATGCATATCAGTAATAAAACCGCCCCGTTCGGCACCATTCTCATTATCTATGAATCTAGGCCCGATGTGACAATTGAAGCCGCAGGTATTGCTTTCAAATCGGGGAACAAAATACTCTTGAAAGGAGGTAAAGAATCGGTGAATAGCAATCTAGCTTTAGTAGCATTATGGCATAAGGCACTCAAAGAAAATAATTGTGACACAAACTGGGTCACGTATTTACAATTTAACCGAGCCGAGACACAGTCATTTCTTGAAAACCCTACAGAAAAATTAGATTTAATTGTTCCACGCGGTGGTGAACGATTGATTGCTTTTGCGAAAAAACATGCTAGATGTCCCGTAATTGTAAGTGGACGTGGAAACAATTTCGTCTATGTAGATTCAGAAGCAGATGTACAAATGGCCTTGGATATTATTATCAATGGTAAGACCACAAAAATATCAGCTTGTAATGCGCTGGATAAAGTTCTAGTGGCTTCGAATTTGGTTAGAAAAAATCAGTTTTTACAACATCTAATTCTAGAATTACAAAAAAGTAAGGTTGAAATTCTTGTTGATCATACGCTTTCTAGCTTAGAAGGAACCATCCTTATTCAAGATGACCATATTTGGCATGAAGAGTTTCTAGATTATAAAATAGCCATTGGACAAGCAATCAATTTAGAAGATGCCATTTTAAAAATAAATACTTTTGGTGGTGGGCATTCAGCAGCAATAATAACAGATAATCCTAAAAAAGCAAACGAGTTTATGGAATCTGTAGATTCGGCTGCTGTATATCACAATGCGTCCACCCGTTTCACCGATGGAGGTCAATTTGGCTTGGGCGGTGAGTTGGCTATCAGCACAGATAAATTACACCAAAGAGGACCTATAGGCTTACAACATTTGGTTACAAATAAATGGTATGTAAAAGGTAACGGACAAACCAGATAATTATGATCAAGAAAAGAATATTACTAAAAATTGGTTCCAATACCTTGACCAAGGAAACAAATCAGATTTCCAGAGGAAAAATAGAAGATATCGGCAGACAGATTGCGAAACTAAAAGAGGATTACGAATTTATCATCGTAAGCTCAGGAGCGATTGCAGCAGCTAAGCAATTCGTGAAATTAGAGCATAATGGAGAGGAAATTAATATAAAACAGGCCTTAGCTTCTATTGGCCAACCGCATCTTATGCGTATGTTTCAAGAGAATTTTAGGGAGCTTGGTTTGTTTACTTCACAGTGTTTATTGTCCTATTCCGATTTTGAAAAAGAGGAATCGCAAGAAAATATTAAGAATACGATTAACGTCTTAGTCGCTAATAATTTCATTCCCATCATCAATGAAAATGATACCGTTTCCACAGATGAAATTCAGTTTGGGGATAATGATAAGTTGGCTGCATTAACGGCTGCTCTGTTACAAGTAGAGTTGCTCATAATAGCAACGAATACGGATGGAATCTATACAAAAGAATCCATATTGAAAGGAAAACCTAAAACCATAACCACAGTCTCCAATATTGATAATTTGGCACAAGAAATTAGTCTTGAAAAATCGACTCATGGCACTGGAGGAATGCAATCGAAAATTGAAGCAGCAACCATTGCTCAAAAAGCATCCATAGAAACATGGATTGTAAATGGGTTAAAAGACAACTTTATTACGGACGCCCTCAATGACACCTCCAAACATACCAAAATAAACATACAATGAACTACCTGTCCATAAAAGATATCGACGCCCTACCCAATTGGGTTTCGGAAGCCCGAAAATTAAAAGAAGACCCAAGGTCAAATAAATCCTTAGGGGCTGGTAAAACCATTTGCCTACTGTTCTTTAATAACAGTCTAAGGACCCGACTTAGCACTCAAAAAGCTGCTATGAATCTAGGTTTGGAAGTGATGGTAATGAACTTCGGTAGCGAAGGTTGGCAATTGGAATTCGAGGATGGGGCCGTTATGAACCAAGGAAAATCAGAGCACATCAAAGAGGCTGCTAAAGTAGTTTCAAACTTTTGTGATATTGTAGCCATTCGTGCCTTTGCTTCCTTAACCGATAAAGAAAAAGACGAAGCAGAAATTGTTCTAAATGGTTTTAAAAATTACGCTTCTATTCCTGTTGTAAATATGGAGAGTTCCGTTGGGCATCCATTACAGGCGTTGGCAGATGCCATTACTTTAGACGAGCAAAATACTAAAGAAAGACCAAAAGTGGTGCTTTCTTGGGCGCCACACCCAAAGGCTTTACCACATGCTGTGGCTAATTCTTTTGTAGAAATAATGCAGTTACAAGATGTGGAATTTGTGATTACCCATCCCAAAGGATATGAACTGAATCCTGAGATCACCAAAGGTATTAAAGTCGAGTATGACCAACAAAAAGCATGCGAAAATGCTAATTTTGTTTATGTAAAAAATTGGAGTAGTTATTCCGAATATGGTAAAGTCTTGAGTGAGGATTCCAACTGGATGATGACACAAGAAAAATTGGGAGATGCCAAATTCATGCATTGTTTACCTGTGCGAAGAAATGTTGTAGTTGAAGACGCAATTTTAGATGGAGAACAGTCATTGGTCATTGAGCAAGCGAATAATAGAACCTATGCAGCACAAATGGTTTTAAAGAAAATATTAGAAAACAGCTAGGATGGACTTAAAATTAAAAGATAAGGTTTGTATTATAACCGGAGCTACCAGTGGTATGGGTAGAGCCATTGCCAAATCTTTTCATGCCCAAGGCGCAAAATTAATTTTATCTGGAAGAAACGAAGAAAGAGGTAATTCCTTGATGAAAGAACTTGAGGGCTCGGTTTTTATTCCAGGAGATGTTAGTGAACCGAGCTACAATGAACAACTGGTTAAAACTGCTATTAAAAGCTTTAGAAAGCTAGATATTGTTTCTATAAACGCAGGGATTTTAGGGCTTGGAAATGTTGTGGACTTGGCCATCGAAGATTGGCATACAACTTTAAACACAAACCTTAGTGCTATTTTTTATCTTTCAAAATATGCCATTCCACAGCTACAAAAGCAGCAAGGCACTATTCTAATAAATGCCTCTATTGCAGCATTTAAGAGTTTTCCAAATCATCCTGCATATTGTGCTTCTAAAGCAGGTTCCATAGCCTTAATGAAACAAATGGCGGTTGAATACGCTCCTAAAATTAGGGTGAATGCCATGTGTCCCGGCCCTGTTGATACGCCACTATTATGGGATTCGGCCAGCGCATTCAAAAATCCGGAAGAAGCCGTTGACAATGCAGGAAAGGCAACATTAATGAAGCGTTTAGGAAGGCCGGATGATGTTGCAAAATTAGCGCTGTTCCTAGTTTCAGATGATTCTTCTTGGATTACGGGCACTTCAATGACTATTGATGGTGGAATTCTAAATGCTTAACATGAAACAGAAATTATCAATCATAAAAATCGGCGGTAACGTAATAGAAAACAAAACAGAACTCTCAAAGTTCTTAGCGCTTTTCGCAAGTCTTGGTGGATGCAAAATACTAGTACATGGTGGTGGAAAATTAGCTACACAATTCGCCACTAAACTCGGTATCGAGTCAAAAATGGTTGGTGGCAGAAGAATTACAGACTCGGAAACCCTGGATGTGATTACGATGGTTTATGCCGGGTTAACAAATAAAACCATAGTGGCTCAATTACAGGCGAGTAATTGTAATGCCATCGGTTTAAGTGGTGCGGACGGAGATGCTATTCAAGCACATAAACGCCCAGTTAAAGAAATCGACTATGGCTTTGCAGGTGACGTTGATGGCGTTAGCAGTGAAATGATTTCAAAACTGTTACAAGCGCACTTAACTCCAGTTTTCTGTGCCATGACCCATGACGGAAAGGGGCAGTTATTGAATACCAATGCCGATACCATTGCTTCTGAATTAGCAATTGGTATGAGCAACATTTATGAGACCACGCTCTACTATTGCTTTGAAAAAAAAGGTGTTTTGAGGGATGTGACTGATGAAAATTCCGTGGTGAAATACATCGATTCCAAAACCTATCAACAATTATTATCAGATGGAATTATTGCGGACGGTATGCTTCCGAAATTGGAAAACTGCTTTCATGCCTTAAATAAAAATGTGGGTAAAGTATGTATTGGACACCCTTCGATGCTACACCTAGAAAACGAACTTTTCACAACGATTACACTATAAAATGACACAGCAAAAACTCACAGAAAAGGCCATAGGTTTATTAAAAAATCTAATTTCAATACAATCCTTTTCTGGAGAAGAAGATAAGACCGCCGATGTAATTCAAGATTGGTTCAAGGATTTTGATATTCCCTTTGAGCGCGTTCATAATAATGTTTTTGCCAAGAATAAAAACTGGGACTACAGCAAACCAACTTTGCTCCTCAACTCACACCACGACACTGTAAAACCTAACAAAGCATATACCAGAGACCCTTTTTGTGCGCATGTTGAGGATGGTAAATTATACGGATTAGGCAGTAATGATGCCGGCGGTTGTTTGGTTTCACTTATCGCAACCTTCACTCATTATTATGCAGTAGAAAATCTCAATCACAACATACTTATGGTGGCCTCAATGGAAGAAGAAAATGCCGGGCCGAATAGTTTACGGGGATTACTACCCCAATTACCAAAAATAGACGTTGCCATTGTAGGCGAACCTACCTTAATGGATCTGGCCATAGCCGAAAAAGGTTTGGTAGTATTTGATGCGGTAGTGAAAGGTACTCCCTCACATGCCGCGCACCCAAATAATAATAACTCCATTTACAATTCCATTAAAGTATTGGAATGGTTTAAAAATTTTAAATTCAAGAAAACTTCCGACGCTTTGGGCGATGTAAAAATGACGGTTACCCAAATCAATGCCGGTAGTCAGCATAACGTTGTTCCTGCACAGGTAGCATTAGTAATCGATGTTCGTGTAAACGATGCCTATGCTAACAAAGAAATTGCAGATTTGCTTAAATCAGAAGCGCCTTGTGAAATAAAAGAACGTGGTCTTAGACTCAACTCCTCTAAAATAAATAAAGATCATCCATTGGTAAAATCAGGAATTGCATTAGGTAGGAAAACCTATGGTTCTCCTACCCTATCTGACCAAGCCGCATTGACGTGTCAATCTCTTAAATTAGGACCAGGAGATAGTACCCGTTCCCATTCTGCAGATGAGTATATTTACGTGCAGGAAATTGAGGAGGGAATAGATTTGTATATCAAAATATTAAACCGCTTTTTACGCCCATAATACAATGTCTGGTATAATAGAATTATCAAGTTTCCTTTCTGAAATGAACCCCAAAATTAACGAGGGTAGGTATGTCTTTACCGTAGTAGATTCTTTTTTTCAAATCAACTTTTCAGATATACTTGCAACATTTAAGGAAGGGGAACATATGACGCTTGTATTAAAAAAAGAGAAAGCTGATATTCTAAAATTAACATACGAAGGCGTTTTCTCCTGGGTTACGCTAACCGTGCACTCATCTTTGGAAGCTATTGAACTAACAGCTGCTGTTTCTAAAGCTTTAACCGAACATCAAATAAGTTGTAATGTAATTGCTGCTTTTTATCACGATCATATTTTTATAGCTGAACATGATGCTAAAAAGGCAATGGAACTTTTAAAAAATCTCTCACTTAACTCGAATTGACACTATGAAACTCTGGGATAAAGGATTTAGTACAGATAAAAAAATAGACCACTTTACTGTGGGTTACGATCGAGAACTCGATTTGCATTTAGCCAAATACGATGTTATTGCCTCGAAAGCGCATGCAAAAATGTTAGGTAAAATTGGTCTACTCACTGAAAAGGAAACTAATGAGCTAGTAAGCGAACTAGACAACATAGCGGCAAAAATAGAAAACGGTTCTTTTATCATTGAAAAGAATTTTGAGGACATGCACTCCAAAATCGAATTTCAACTGACTTTGGCTTTAGGGGATACGGGCAAGAAAATCCATACCGCGCGATCTCGTAACGATCAAGTTCTTGTGGCTATGCATTTGTATTTAAAAGATGAACTTGCAGAAATCAAAGCAATGACCAAAACGCTTTTTGATTTGTTATTGAACTTGGCAGACAAATACAAAAGAGTGCTCTTGCCCGGTTATACACATCTGCAAATTGCCATGCCATCTTCCTTTGGGTTATGGTTCTCTGCCTATGCCGAAAGTCTCATTGATGACCTTTATTTTATTAATGCGGCCTATAAAGTGGCCGACCAAAACCCCATGGGGAGTGCTGCCGGTTATGGAAGCTCCTTCTCAGTTGACCGGAGTTTTACGACTAAAGAAATGGGTTTTGAAACAATGAAATATAACGTTGTGGCCGCCCAAATGGGGAGAGGAAAAGTAGAAAAAGCAACAGCTTTCGGAATGGCAAATATTGCCGCTACCCTATCCAAAATGGCTATGGATATTTGTTTATACATGAGTCAAAATTTTGACTTTATTTCTTTTCCAGATGAGTTAACCACGGGTTCCAGCATTATGCCGCATAAGAAAAATCCTGATGTTTTTGAACTGGTTAGGGGGAAATGCAACAAGCTACAATCCATTCCTAATCAACTTACCATGGTCATTAATAACCTGCCAAGTGGTTACCATCGTGATTTGCAATTGGTAAAGGAAATTATTATACCTGCGATACAGGATATGAAAGCCTGTTTGGAAATCATGAGCTTTAGTTTACGGGAAATACAAGTGAACGAAGGCATTTTGGAAGATCCAAAATACGACTACCTCTTTAGTGTAGACACTTTAAACGAACTCGTGCAAAACGGAATGCCCTTCCGTGATGCATACAAGCAAATGGGAAAAGAAATCAATGAAGGTACCTTTATACCAAAACGGGACATCAAACATACTCATGAAGGTAGTATAGGTAATTTGTGTTTGCATGAGATTCGGGAGAAGATGAGAGAAGTCTAATTAAATTATTTTAAAAATTGGTGTCAATATTTATCAGTCTAGTAATAAATTCATTAAATTGGATTTGTAGAAAAGTGGATAATCATATCCAATTGACTATTTAACCATTGAAAAATAAATTATTATGGGCTTATTTTCGTTTATAAAAAACGCCGGGAAAAAACTATTTGGGAAGAAAGAAGAGGCTGTTGAAGTTACACCACTTAGTAAAACTGATTTACTAAAAGCAGAAGTTACGAGATTAGGTATTCCTGTTTCGAATCTTCATCTTGAAGTATCAGAAATGGTAACGGTATCTGGTGTCACAGATACAAATGCTGACCGGGAGAAGATTATATTAGCAATGGGAAACATTGATAATATAGGAGCTGTTGAAGATAACATTACAGTAACTAATCCTGAACCAGAGGCTACTTTTCATGTTGTGAAATCTGGCGATACACTTTCTAAGATTTCTCAAATTGTCTATGGTGACCCCATGAAATATAATATCATATTTGAGGCCAATCGACCAATGTTAGAGCATCCTGATAAAATCTATCCAGGTCAAACATTAAGAATACCTGTACTTTAAAAAATACATCGATTAATATTTAAGGCAACTCGTACGAGTTGCCTTTTTTATTGCCCAAATCTGAGTAATAAATACAAATTCTTTTGATTAAACTATATTCGTGAAACCAACCGTTGAATCAAATGAAAAATAACCTCTTTTTAATTACCCAACTTTTAATTTGTCATCTCATAAGTGCACAAGACACCTATCAAAGAAATTCTTCTGCAGATGTTCAGTCCTATATTTTCGACCTTAAATTAAACGATAAAAATAACCACATTGAAGGAAAAGCCAAGGTCACCATTAACTTTCAAAATGAGGTTAACGAATTTGCGCTCGACCTTATTGCCAAATCAGAAAATTATGGCATGCAGGTTGTAAGCGTTTTCGAGGATAGCATCAAAGTTAATTACACCTACGAAAACAACAAGATTAAAATCATTCCTACTCCCGAAGAGGAAAAGAATAGAACCTATACAATACAATATGAAGGAATTCCCGAGCGCGGTTTGGTAATTGACACTACCAAATTTGGCGAACGTTCTTTCTTCGGAGATAACTGGCCTAATTTAGCTCGACATTGGTTGCCTTCTGTTGACCATCCTTCAGACAAAGCAAGTATTGAATTTCGCATCACGGCACCAGAGCATTACGATGTAGTTGCTACAGGTGAAAAAATTGAGGAGAGTAATTTGGATAATGGCACGAAGCTGACTATCTACAGAGAACCAGCTCCTGTGGCCATGAAAGTCGTTACTATCGGAGTAACCAAATTTGCCAGTCGGCTTTTGGGTGACGTTGAGGGAATTCCCGTTTCCGCTTGGGTGTATCCTGAAAATCGCTTGGATGGCTTTTCGGATTATGGGGTGGCAACCAAAGTGCTTCAATTTTTTATTGACAACATTGGCCCTTATTCCTATACCAAATTGGCCAATATGCAAGCGAAGACCCAATGGGGCGGACTTGAAAATGCAGGTAATATAGCCTATTTTGAGAATTCCGTTACCGGAAAAAATGAAGTAGAAGGCTTGATTGCACACGAAATTGCACATCAATGGTTTGGTAATTCCGCCACCGAAAACGACTGGAACCATGTTTGGCTCAGCGAAGGTTTCGCCACCTACTTTGCAATTCTGTACCAAGAAGGTGTTTACGGGGATAAAAAACGTAAAGAGGAATTGGGATTGGACAGAAAACAGATTATCGAATATTACCAGAAGAATCCCTCCCCCATCGTAGATGCTAGTATTACCGACCCTATGAAGGTTTTGAGTACCAATACCTATCAAAAAGGAGGTTGGGTGCTGAATATGCTGCGGCATAAATTAGGTGATGAAGCCTTTTGGAAAGGAATTAAAACCTACTATAACACCTACCAGAACGGTAATGTCATGACCATAGATTTTCAAAAAATCATGGAAGAAGTTTCTGGAAAGGACCTCAACCTTTTTTTTCAGCAATGGATTTTTACAAAGGGCTACCCAGAACTCAAATGGGACTGGAGTTACAAAAAGGGGAAAATTACCTTGAATATTATTCAAACTCAGAAACAGTATCTCTTTGATTTTCCTTTGGAAATCGGTTTGCAAAAAGAAGGTACATCTATCATAAAAACGGTTCAAATAAGCAACCGAAAATCCAGCTTTAAATTTGCTCTGGATTCACCTCCAGATTCTGTTGTTTTGGACCCAAATCTTTGGTTATTACTACAAGAAAAATAAGAGACCAGTACATCTATTTAACAGTGCGATAGAAACGCAGGTTATTACCAATACCCCTGAAAACAGGGGTGTTTTTTTGTGCTTTACTTCGGAATTTTATGTTTTCACAACAAAACTAGAAATACACGAAATAATCTAAACACTATCTCGTTATCGACAGAGCTCCTATTTTGGAGCGTCCAAATACCTACGCTCAATGCCTAAAAAACTACTATCCCTGTTAGTTTTACTTTTTAGTACTACCATTTTCTCACAATCCTTTACATCCATATGGAATACGGTAAACACCAGCCCAGGTTCGTCTGCAAATAATGAAGTTACGATACCTACAAATCCGGCATTTACAACCTATAATTACACGGTAGATTGGGGTGATGGAAATACCGATACTGGGGTAACTGGTAACATTACACACATCTATGGAGCGCCTAGCACCTACACTATAGCCATAAGTGGAGTTTTTCCTAGTATTTACTTCAATGAAACAGGAGATCGTAATAAAATAATTCAGATTGTAAGTTGGGGTACTATACAGTGGGAAAGCATGGAAAATGCCTTTTATGGTTGTCAGAATATAAATTTTGACGCTATAGCTGCCCCTGATCTTTCTCAAGTAACGAGTTTAAAAAATATGTTCCGTGGCTGCGAATCTTTTAATGGTATTCTTAATAATTGGGATATCACCACGATTACAGATATTTCAGGGCTTTTTGCAGAAGCAATAATTTTCAACAGACCTCTAGATCTTTGGAACACAATTAATGTAACCGATATGTCTTGGACCTTTCATAGAGCAAGAAGGTTCAACGAACCATTAGATAACTGGAATATAGCTTCGGTGAACACTTTGGAATACACATTTTCTGAAGCAAGTGATTTTAATCAGAATATTAACAACTGGGACGTGAGTCAAGTCACCAATATGTCCGGTACATTTAGGTACACTAATAGATTTGATAGACCCTTGAACAATTGGGATATCACTATTGTAACTGATATGTCAGGAATGTTCCAAGGGTCCGATTTTAATCACCCGATAAGCAATTGGATCGTGGATAACGTAACTAACATGTCTGGTATGTTCAGGGAGTCGCTATTTAATTATCCCATTGAGATATGGAATGTAACCAACGTTACCGACATGTCTTTTATGTTTCACAGGCACAGAACGTTTAACCATCCTTTAAACGATTGGGATGTGAGTAATGTAACTAACATGGCCAGTATGTTCGATGGCTGG
>CAZMUV010000091.1:0-12934 GCA_964569345.1 uncultured Maribacter sp.
CGTAATCGTGTTAATTTCTCTCTTCGTACAACCTCTTGTTCGGTTAATTGCATAGCGCTTATTTTAAAGCCGCAAATATACTTAAGAATGGATTAATCTCTTAACGGGGACGCCATAAAAACATAATACTGTTGTTTTGTCTCAATCGAAGTGCAACGATTTGGCCTTATGGGCAATATACCCTTCCGTTTTTATTATTTTTTGTAGGTCTTCTTCTAGCGTGGTATTTGGGGATTCTATGATTCTATTTACTTCCCTTCCGTTTTTATAAAGAATAAATGTGGGTACTCGTAAAATCTGTAATCCCCACTCTTCGCCTGTTGGGCTTTGTTTGTACTTTCCTTTTCTTCTATCTAAGGCTACCATTTTCAACTGGTCATCAGGAAAGTTCGCAGTCTCTAAAATTTTAAGGAACTTAGGAATTTCCCTTTTGCTATCCCCACACCATGTGCCAAGAAATGCTAAAACCTGATAGCCCTGCAACTCCTCTTTTATGTTTGAAATAATAGTTTCGTTTGGACTATAGTTTTTGAAGTTTGATGAATACCAAGGTGCGTAAACTGGTAGTGACAACCCTTCTTTGGTTATTTCTCCTACCAGGAATTTCTGCCCGTTATCCAGACTGATTTCTTGGTTGGTATTTTGAGAGCTAAGAGTTGTGCATAGGATGATGCTCATTAAAAGCAGAAACATGGTCTTCATAATCTTAATTTTTAGAATTGAAAACCGAAGTTGCTTAAATACTGCGCCTTGATAGTAGTGTTTAGGGTGTAAATAGGGACTAGACCGGGGGTGGATTTTGTTTCTTTATTACTAAAACATATTTTTCACATCGGCTCTAGAGTCCACCTTTAACTTTTTGTAGATATTGTTGATGTGTGTTTTTACAGTGCTAAGACTAATAAACAATTCAGCAGCTATTTCTTTATTAGTCTTATCCTTTCTGATGGCACTTAAAATGGTTAATTCTTGAGGGGTCAAATGTTGTAGCGCTTTCTTTTCAACCTTTCGTTTCTTTAATTGTAGCCCATAATAGCCTGTAAGGCACATAAGAAACAAACCTCCTCCGTACCAAAAGTAGCTCAATTGGAACGTTTTTGATGCTGTTAATGTAGGGGCTTGTATGGATGTTTCGGCGTTGCGTTCCTGTATATATTGTAGGGTAAAATTTCTATTTGGGTAGGTAGTTATTAATCTGTTTTCTAAGGCCAAATAATATTCATTTCTTTTTAGGTCTTCTAAAAAGTAGGTATAGGTTTCGTTCTTTCTTTCGGATAAAAAGTCGTAAACGTAGAGTTCTGCCAATGGTTCATTTACCTCCTCGCCGTACTTTTGTAGTCTTTGAAACCATTTTTTTAAATTTAAGGATATACTAGCGTCACTGTTTTGCCCTATAAAATCCAAAATCATGTCTTCTTTTAACCCGTCAATTTCTAATAAAAGACCAGAAGCTGCGTTATTAGAAGTTATATCACAGAAGGATTGCTTGTTCTGCAATAAAGGAAACAAAATCGTATCCCCTTTTTTTGCAATAAACAAAACGCTTCTACTGCTGCTGCAGTCCCTAAAGAAATGGCTGCCACCTGTAGTATTATCGTTACAATCATCAGTATGAATTCGGTACATGTTGTTTTGTTCCAATAGGTTATCACCCTCGAAAATAAAATATCCGCTATCATCTGCTTGGGTTTCCATTAAGATTTGGTCAGCATACACACGAGACGATTTTCTGTAGTTTTCTATCATCGAGAGGTATACTGTTTTGTTTTGAGTATTTGGCTGTATTTGACCGCTAAAGGAATACTGTCCGTAACAGCCGATTGTGCCAATTAGAAAGATGATGAAGACGCGTAAGGAGACCACTTATTTTGATTTACTTATAAATTTAAACGATTTTGTAACAATACCGCTACTTTTGCGACATATAAGTACATCAATCAAAATCACAAATCAATGAGTTTTTTAAGAGTTTTATTGGCTATTATTTTCCCACCACTTTCCGTTATCGGTAAAGGCTGTGGGTCTATAGTTATCGTTTTTCTTTTAACCTTGTGTGGCTGGGTACCGGGAGTTATAGCTGCTTTGGTTATCTTAAATAATCCTAACTAAAGTTCTCGCCAAAGGAGGGAATAAATCAACCTAGCTGCAGCTGTCAGGTTTTCAAAACCTAAACGTTGTAAATAGACTTTGGTATCTTTGCGCAGATGAACAAGAATATCAATCTACAAGATTTAGGACTAAAGGACTATAAAGAAACTTGGGACTACCAAGAGCTACTTTTTAAACAGACCTTAGATATAAAGATTAAGAACCGTAGGGAGGAAGCTGGATTGGAAACCCCAAACCACTTTTTGTTTGTGGAGCATTCGCACGTATTTACTTTGGGTAAAAGCGGTGATTTGTCTAATCTGCTTGCAGACGAAAAGCAACTTACCGAAAAAGGAGCCAAATTTTATAAGATAAATAGGGGAGGTGATATTACTTATCATGGTCCAGGCCAAATTGTTGGTTATCCGATATTAGATTTGGATAACTTCTTTACGGACATTCATAAATATTTACGCCTTTTAGAAGAAATGGTAATCTTGACCTTGGAAGAATACGGGTTAAAAGCCGAACGCTCTGAAGGTCAAACAGGTGTTTGGTTAGATGTTGGCACTCCCTTTGCCCGTAAAATATGCGCTATGGGTGTACGTGCTTCGCGTTGGGTAACTATGCACGGTTTTGCGCTGAATATAAATTCTGATTTAGGCTATTTTGACTTAATGGTACCCTGTGGCATAAAAGATAAGGCCGTTACATCCTTGAATGTGGAACTCGGAAAAGTAAAAGTGGATATGGATGAGGTAAAGCAAAAGTTGCTGAGACATTTTGAGACCTTGTTCGAAGCTCAGATCATAAAAGAAAACACTTTTGTCTAAGCTTATGCCTTCAGGAAAATAGATATTTTTCTGAACTTGCTTATGACGGTTACTTCTATTTCTGTTTTAGAATATTTTATTGACATCCTATACTACATTCGCACTACTATCCTCACTTCTATATTGGATTAGTAATTCTGAATATGTTTTTTTTCTTAAGGTTTTTTGCCTCCACTTCAATTTGTAAATCCCTATAGGTTAATAATTTAACTACCTCACTTTGGTTTATTTTTTCTCCATTATACCTCACTTTTTAACCGTTTTATTTCTAAAATTATTCCGTTCTATGACAAGAATCATTGGCTGTAATTAGTAGCTGAAGTAATATTGAATGTGATTTTATTTCAAACACTAAACTTAAAACTTAAGATGATGAAAACAATGCTAATAGTCTTGATATCATTGTGCTTTTTCCTGTTTGTGCCACAGGTTTCTAATGATTATTTAATTAAATAATGCTGAACCTGTCTGGTACGAGGTAAGATGACACTCACCTACCGGATAGGTCTGACCTTAAAAAAATATAAAATATAAAAAGATGAAAAATATAGGAAGAGTACTTCTAATGTGTGTTGCGCTAGTAAACTGCAAGGGCAACGAAAATAAACCAGCAGATAGTGCCATGGCAACTACGAATAAGCAAAATCAAGAACTTAAGAGATATGAAACGGAATCTGGCAGTATTAGCTACGAGTCCGTTATTTCTGGTAAAGTAATGGGAAGTACAATTACGGGTAGTGGTACGGAAAGTCTCCATTTTAAAAATTGGGGAGCGATAGAGGTGAAGGAAGAAGAATCTTCCCAGACTACCACGATGTCCGTATTTGGGAACAAGAGCACCGAAACCACGAGCACCCACACCATGCACAAATTGGATAATGGTAAAAGCTATACGGTAGATTTTAAAAGAAAAGAAATTCGCGAAATGGATGATATGGCTATGGGAATGACCAAGATGTTTCAAAAAGATGCTGATGCGGGCAAGGTAGGGAAAGAACTATTTGAGAGTATGGGAGGAAAACTGGTAGGTTCGGAAGAGATTTTGGGCTATGAATGTGAAATTTGGGATCTTATGGGGATAAAGCAATGGTTGTACAAAGGGGTGTTGTTAAAATCGGAAGCTACCGTAATGGGTATAAAAACCCGAATAGTTGCCACAAGTGCCAAATTCAATGGGAGTGTTCCTGAAGCACGTTTTAAGTTACCCGACTTTTCCGTTATAGAAACCGAAAGTTTTATGGGTAACGAGTCTTTTGATGTTGATATGGATGAAATGCAAGAAGATATGGATCGCATGAAAAATATGTCCTACCAAGATTGGAAAAAGTTGGTAACTGCCGATGATGCCGAAATGCATGCCATGAGCGAAGAAGAACTAAAACAGATGTACGATATGATGCAAAAAATGCTTCAAATGAGACAATAGTTTTACTTTCTGTCTAGTCGTTTTGTTATGGTTCTACAAGCTTCACCTTGGGTAACTATGCGGGATTGTGCACTAAAGATAAACTCCGATTTAGGCTATTTTGATGTAATGGTGCCCTGTGGCATTAAAGATAAGGCTGTAACTTCTCTGAATGTGGAACTCGGCATGGCCGAGTTAGCAATGGATGAGGCAAAACAAAAGCTTTTAAGTCATTTTGAGACCTTATTCCAAGCGTCTGTTATAAATGAAAAAACGGTAAACTAGGTCGAGGTTCTATAAAACTACTAAGGGTCATTTACTAAATTTAGTGAGTTCCATACGGCTCATTAAGTTTCCATTCTTTTTATAACTTTCTTGTTTCACCATTCCTACACCTTCGGCCAACCATTGTTTTGTATTCATTTCGATGTTGGCTCCCATGGTTTTGGAGATGTTTGTTTCTGTCACAAGATAGCAGTCAAAAGTGCCGGCGGCTACCGTAATAGTTTCTTTTTTTTCTACTTTTCGATTTGTTTGGTTAACGGTTGTGTTCATTTTAATACCGCTCATGCTCATAGCTATGGAAACATTGGCGTCAGCTAGTTCTTGCCCCACGCTAAGGTCATTTGGAATTTCAATGTCGGTTCCTGTAATATCCATTTCAATACCCATCTCTGTATACTGTTGCATCATCTCTGACGGAAAAAGCGATTTGTAATCGATGCGAATCACCCCATTCTCACAGGTAATGTTATAATCTGAATTGAAAACATCTTTCCCTTTTTTATCTACAAATTTCATATCGAATGTGGCGGTTGTGGAAGAACCATTATCTGTAACCGAAGAAATAGTGTAATTTAAGACTCCTTCGGTCTTTCCTTTTTTATCATAATTAGTATATTGGAACGAGGTGCCTTCTTCCATGGGGTAAAATTTACTACAGCTGTTTTGGGCTATTGTAAAATTAAATACAAGTACAAAGGCTGTGATAAGTGTTACTGACTTTTTCATGAATTAAATTTTATTTAGTGTTTTTTTGTTTAAAGCCTATGTCATTGTTTGATAAATTCTACACGGCGATTTTTTGCTTTTCCGTCAGTAGTGTCATTTTCACCAACAGGTTCAGATTCCCCCTTGCCTTCAGTAGTCAATCTATCCGATGTTACATTGTAGATGTTTACTAAAGCACTTTTTACAGCCTCAGCCCTTTTTTTAGAGAGCTCCTGGTTCGTACTGTCATCGCCATCGGCATCAGTGTGCCCTACGATTTTTAGTTTTATAGTAGCATCTTGTTGCATAACTTGGTATATCTGCTGAATGATACCCATTGACTGTTGCTGAATATTGGCCGACCCGCTATCGAACAAAATCCCGTTTGTAGAAATTTTTCCATCGGCAAGTAATTTTCGTCGAAGGTCAACACCACCTTTAGCAATTTTAAAATTACTGAGATAAATGGCCTCTTTTTCGGTTTTGATACCTCGTAAAGTAAACTTAATACCTTGCATTTGCACATCTTTTGGAAGCAAACGTGGTACGTCAATATATTTTTTCTCATTCATCCAAAGTCTAAACCGTTGTTTGTTTACAGCTATTGAAATATGGTGTTTTTCTTTAACGGTATTCCTAATATCGGCATTTACCTCATTGCGAATAACACGTTTGCCCGCAATATTGTTTTCTACAACAATACCACGACCTATAAATTGACAAAAAGAGTACTCTATTGAACCCCAATTTTTGGCTTTGTCAAAAGTATTGTTGTCGCTGACGGATATACCCAAATACGAGTGCGAAGAAGTCTTATTGTCAAGACCGGTGCCCTGAACATCAAATTCTAGGGTGAATTCTTCGGGCAGATTTGTAACATCGGGTATGTAGGCAGTGTTGTAGCCTGGTAAGATATTCAACCATTTGTTAGGATATCCTTCAATGGTTACCAGTTCACCGCCTCCGTTTGTATTCCAGTGCGCTGGAAAATCCCCAATAAAGTCGTTAGAAAAATCATCAAAAAATAATTGTGTATCACCAGGAACAAAATCAAATTTACTGTAAACTTCTAGGCTTTTAGGTCCAGATGTAGATGCATTTTTATTATCACTACCCGTGTTTGAATTACCCTGCTCTTGATCTTCTGTGTTTATAGAGCCATCCTCTTGGGGTAGCGGGGACTGCTTTCCTTTTTTTGCGCCTGGCTCCAAGATGCTGTCTAGGGCTGCATCAGTTTTCTTTTGAGTCTCTTGCTCTACTCTATTCTCTACTGTGTTTTGCGCGGCTCGTTCAGCAGCTTTTCCTAATTTCTTTAAAAATTGACTATGCACTGGCATTGTACATGCTAATAGTGTAGCAAGCAAAATCATAGTTCTGAACAATTTTTTGAACGTGGTCATTTTCTTGTATTTAGTGTTCCTTTTAATTTGCTTTTTTAAACTGGCCCCTTAATGCAAATAATAATGGGAGCAATATGCGGGGAGTTTTCGTTTTCCTAAATGTATAAACTAAACAGCAGTCTATTCTCCAAATGTTGTATTTGGGGTTTATGATTGTATGTTAGGGGCATATGTATGTATGCTTTGTAAAATTCGATATTTTATTTGCTAAAAATCAGGTGTTTATGAGATTTTGGTTCTGTGGATTGGTAATGGGAGCATGGTTGAGATTAGAAAAAAAGGACTCGTTAATGAGCTAAATGTTATTGCATTTTGAGTGAAGGGATACTCGAATTTGGTGCTACCCTGAAGTTAAAGTATAAGCTAAATTGGATATTGAACGTTAAGGGTTTTGTTCTGCATTTATCCTCTTATAGTACGGCTTATTTCTGCTTTAGGAATAACATATAAAAGTAGCCATGACCAGTGTAAAATTTCAAAAACCAAAGACGCAGGTTTAGCGGAATGTGTTTGGGCTAGTTGTTAGATATGCGTTTAATTCTGGCTATCAATTTATTCTATAGACCGTAAATGAGTTCTCCTGGTCTTTGATGACCAGTTCTGGTTTTCTGTCCTTATTTATATCTGCCATATCAATAGTAGAGGAGCCATAAATAGGGAAATTTGGAATAGCCACTGCTTGACTATCGAACAAATAACATTTTTGGTTTTGGATATCCGTCACCGAGACGTAAATCTTATCGTTTATATAAAAAATTCTAGGTTTGGAGTAAACACCAAGATCTAAGGTTACTTTTTTGCCCCTTATACGTAATACATTATCGTTCATGATTGCCAAAGTTTTGGAAGTCGCATCGAAACCATGGTCTATGTTTAATCCAAGGTCCGTTTTAGTAAGCTTGCCTTTGGTATCTACTTGATACAAGAGCCCTTCGCTAGAGGTGAGGCTAATCGTATTTTGGTACAGTCTTATGGTGTTGTCTGAAAATGGAATTTCTTCTTTTATCTTTATCCTCACGTTGCCTACCCTATTCAATACTTTAAGGGTGTTGTTCGCAAGCTTAAAAACGAGATAGTCCTTTCTGTTGATTTTAAAATGCTGCGGTGCTTCAATAATATTATCAGATGCAGAGGTATATTTAAATCCGGTTACAATCTTACCTTGGTTGTTATACATGAAAACCTTTTTGTTCTGGGTAACCAAAAAACGGTAATCCTTCTTTCCTTCATAGTCAAAAACGGCCAAAGGATTTAAATTTCCACCGGGAAAATCCAAGGAAAATGGGGCTACAGTTTTACCGTTACGATCAAGGATTAAGAACTCATTATTGGTTGTGAATGCAAATTGTAGTTTTCCATTTTTGTATAGGTCTACTTGATGTACCTTCCCTTGTAAAGCCCCTTCTAGCTGCTTTTTCCATAGTATGTTGCCATTATTGGAAATTAGATAAAGCACGTTATCCAAATCTTGTACAATGAGTTCTCCCATTTTTGTGCGATGGTTGATGGTAAATTGGGGAACAGAACGTAGATCTGTATCTAATTGAGAAGTGAATACTGAGGTGATGCTATTTTTAACTTTTTGTTCACCAATCTTTTTTATGAAATAACTGCTATGAAAAAATTCGGTTTCAGAAATGATTTCTGAACCAAAAACATAATCGGATAAATTAGCCGCTTTTAGCTGTTTCGCCGTTTCTGCTAAATTGTAGTTCACTAAGCTGTTTTCAAAACCATTGGCGTTTGCAACGGCTAAAATGGAGGAAGCTTCCGTGGTAAGTTCTTCTAAGTTTTGAAAAAGGCTAGTTTTTGGTATGGTGTTAGCGTTTTTGTAGGCTATGATTACTTTTTCTAAGGATTCCTTCTCTTGTGCAAAAACTAAGGTGTTCTCTATTACACAACTATACTTAGATTCAAAATCAGCTACAAGCGGTTTTAAAGCACTCTCAAGAAGTGCGGTTTCTCCGAGTTCCCATATTTCACTTCCTTGAAATTCAACACTGCTTTTACGTATACTTTTTAAATAATCGGTTATTTCATCTGTCCCAAAGGTTTTTAGAAGTACTAGTGGATGCTCTTCTAGTTGTGCAGTTCCTATTTCCTCAATGGTACTAAAAAGCGAATCTATAGCTGTGTTCTGATTCAAATAAAGCCTTTGATTTGAAGAAAACGATTGATAGTTGCTAAAGGTGTAGGATGCAAAGGAAGATGTATTTGCTGGGAGCATTTCGTATGTAACATTCGCTAAGGGTTTGGCTCCTGAAAATAACTCAAGATAGTTCTTGTTAGCATCTTTAGCGGTACTTATTCCGTTTAAAAAAAGTCCGTCACTCCCTAAGGATACATCCAAAAATAACCAATCTGCAAAATGGGATGGGAGTAGAGCAACTTTTGTGTTGGTAAGATGTTCTAAGAGTGCGTCGCTATTATTTAGGTCAATCCACAAATGACCCAATTTTGAGGCGTCGGAAAGACGATTAAATTTTACTAGTTGTTGATTTATAACTCGTGTGTCAAACGTAGAGATAAGATGCTCCAGTAGTTTAATAGAAGAACTTAGGATTTCTTTTTTTTCAATACGAGTAGTGTAAAATTCATGATTTTCAACGCTGTATTTTTTAATATTGAAGTTTTTGTATTGTAATGTTTCTATAGTTTTATCCGCTACTTCGGAAAGTTGTAAATAAGGTACGGTGTCCAAAGCTACAAAGGTGAAATCTAGTGTTTGTAGCGAGTCAATTGTAAAACTAATCAGTGCTTCTTGGGAAGGCTGTACATAATTTAATGGAACAAGAACTTCAGAGATTTTTTTACTTAGATCTAATGTAATCAGCTTTTGAATAAGGTCATTTTCATCCAGTTCTGCGGTAAAGGCATTAAAGTCGTTTATTTTAACAATTGCGCTGGTATTTTCAGGTATAAATTGTAACAAGCTGTACTGGTATTCCTTTTCTGGGGAACACTGAATTCCTAATACGATACCTAAAATCAGAAGAATTTTAATTTTCATCCGTTCATGTTTATTTGTTTTCAGTTGGCTTTATTCGCTCGCTCCAGGGCATTGCTCATTCCTAGGGGATAAACGTTCTCCAAACGATATTTTAATCTGTATATAGTATTGTTGTATTTGACTTTTTAAAAAGCTTTAAACAAATTTATACTTTTTATAGTTCTATTGTAAGTGGTCGGGGAAGTAGTTGAAAGCTTTTTCTATGATAGGGTGTTACTCCATATTTTTGTATTGCCGCCCTATGTTCCTTAGTAGGATAGCCTTTGTTTTGTTTCCAGTTATACATAGGGTATTCTTCGTGTATACGCTCCATATATGCATCTCTGCAGGTTTTAGCCAAAACGGATGCCGCCGCAATGCTTAAGTATTTAGAGTCCCCTTTGATAATGCAGGTATGCAGTATGTCTTTGTAAGGATTAAAACGATTACCGTCAACAATTATATGTCTTGGCACTATTTTTAATTGCTCTAGGGATCGGTGCATAGCCAAGAAAGAAGCATTTAAAATATTTATTTTATCTATTTCCAATGGATATACATGAGCCACCGCAAAAGATGTGCTGGCTGCTTCTATGATAGGTTTTAATTCATTTCGCTTGCGTTCCGATAATTGTTTGGAGTCGTTAAGTACCCCATTCTTAAATTTTTTTGGAAGTATAACCGCTGCCGCAGTAACAGGGCCAGCAAGGCATCCTCTGCCTGCTTCGTCTGTGCCTGCTTCACCCTGTTCTTTGTAAAAGTTTAAAAGCATGCTCTTGTTCTAATGACCTTTTGTTGGTAATCCTGTCAAGGAGATATGCTAAGATAAATATTAAAAATAGAGTAGTACTATGCGAAATATAGTATTAACGATGTTCTACATTTTATAGAAAGCCCCAAAGCAGTATCAGTAGGGAATCGTTCAAGAAGTTTTACAAAGCGTTGATCTTTTCTCTAAGCTAGTAATAATTCCATAAACATCTTTTTTTTTTGGAGTGCTGCTGAGATCAGAAATATAGCTTTTGTATTCTAAGCTAAACTTTCACATTTAGTTAGCAACAAAAAAAGTAACTTTGGCAACGAAGATATGAGAGGTATGAAATGTTTTTTGAACGGACTCTTTTTGTTCGTTGCTTTTACAATTGTTGCACAAGAAACGAAACAAGAACCAGCCGGAAACCTTGGCACGGATTCTATAGCGGACATATCTAAGGCCGCCAAAAAGAAGGCTCCAATAGCTAAAGTAGTTGACACGGTAAGTATTCGTAACTACAAGATAATTTCCCATCAAAGGGATACCACATATTTAGATACCACGCTAACCATCCAAAAGGAATATAAGTACAACTACCTGCGTAGCGATGATTTTGAGCTCATGCCTTTTGGCAATATAGGACAGACCTACAATAAACTGGGTGTTGATTTTGAACGACCTAACCTTTATCCAAGTATAGGAGCTAAGGCTAAACATAACAGATATAGAGAGATAGAGCAGATGCAGTATTACGATGTAATAACACCGATGACGGACCTTATGTTTAAAACCACTATGGAGGAGGGTCAATTATTGGATGCACTACTAACCTTTAATACATCAACACGTCTTAACTTTTCTATTGCCTATACTGGGTTTAGGTCTTTAGGGAAGTACAAGTCAGAACAGATGCAATCGGGTAATTTTATAACAACGGCCAATTATTTAAGTAAAAACAATAGGTATCTTTTGAGAACGCATATTGCAGCCCAAGATGTTACATCTCAGGAAAACGGAGGTTTAACGGAAAAGGAATTGCAATTTGAGAGTGGTGATGAAGATTTTATTGATAGACCTAAGGTAGATGTTCGTTTTACTGATGTTGACAATAAAGTGTTGGGCAAACGGTATTATTTAGATCATCAATACAAACTGTTAAGAAGTCAGCAGGATTCTAGTCTAGTTGAGAAGACTTCTTTGGCAATTACGCACTCATTTAATTACGAGACTAAATTCTATCAATACAAACAAGGAGCTAGCGACGATTATTTCGGCGAATCTATTCTCAGTACTATCAGCGATAAGGCTTCCTTAAAGGTATTTAATAATGATATAGGTGCTTCTTTTTATAATAAGACTCTAGGTGAGCTTAAAGGAGTAGTAAGTGTTTATAATTATAATTACTTTTTTAATAGCATTCTAACCACATCGGAGGGGGAGACCATAACGAACCAACTCAAGGGAACTGAAGTTGCTGTCGGGGGTGATTACAAAAAACAAATAGGGGCATTTACTGTTGATGGTTCTGTTCGATATAACGTGTCAGGTGAGCTAACTGGAAATATTGTTGATGGGGCTGTATCTTATATGTTTAATGAGAAACACAGATTGAAATTTGCCGTTCACTCTTCTAGTAGGATGCCGGATTTTAATTTTTTGTTGTATCAAAGTGATTATTTAAACTACAATTGGCAGAATACCACAAATTTTGAGAAAGAGCGTGTGAACACCTTACAATTAGGATTAGATTCTCCACTCTGGGGTAGCCTTTCGATGAAGTATAGCATCTTGGATAACTATACGTATTTCGCTGCAGACCCAAGTGCTGCGATTGAGGAGGGTTTTGAAAATGCAAATATCAAACCGCTTCAAGAGAGCGAAAGTGTAACGCATTTAAAAATCAAATACGCTAAGGAGTTTAGACTAGGTAAATTTGCATTGAACAACACCGTAATGTATCAATCCATAGCGCAAGATCAAAATGTGCTGAATGTACCGCAATTGGTTACTAGGAATACCTTATATTTTTCATCCGATGTATTTAAAAAGGCAATGTTCCTGCAGACGGGGGTTACCTTAAAATATTTCACAAGCTATAATATGGATGCTTATAACCCCGTATTGGGTGAGTTCTTTGTCCAGAATAGGGAAGAACTGGGAGGTTTTCCTTTATTAGACTTTTTTATCAATGCAAAGGTGAAGCAAACCAGGATATATTTAAAAGCAGAACATTTTAATTCGTCCTTTACGGGCTATAACTTCTATTCAGCTCCCAATTATCCATACCGCGATTTCGTTGTGCGCTTTGGATTGGTTTGGAATTTCTTCTCTTAACCTTTATTTTTTATCCAGAAGCAGTTTTTTTTCACATCATTTTTGTTTCCAAAAGGCTATAATATAGGGGGTTGCAGCGATGTGCTAAAAAACCTTTAAAAAAGTTTAATTTTTATTGTTGTTGGTATGAAAAAGGATGTT
>CAZMUV010000092.1:0-12850 GCA_964569345.1 uncultured Maribacter sp.
CGCTAGGTGCAATATAACCATCGGTCGTCTGCCCTTCCACATTGTCCGGGATACCATCGTTATCACTGTCAATATCCAAATGATTAGGGATACCGTCAGTGTCACTGTCCGTAGCATCCGTTAAAGGATTATCATCACCATCAAGATTAGGGTCTTCCGTAGTATCCAAAAGCCCGTCGTTATCAGCGTCTAAATCCGTAATGTCAGGAACACCATCGCCATCGGTATCCGCACCGCCATCGTCTGGGTCCAAATAATCCGGTGTGCCATCACCATCGCCGTCATCATCCGTAGGGTCGTCGTTTCCGTTAGGGTCCTCTTCTTCCGTTGGGGTGCTGTCACCGTCATCGTCCAAATCCCTATAATTAACATCCTCCGTACCATCCGTGTCTGGAAGGTCGTTCGCAGGGTCGTCTATCTCATCATTCACATCAAAGCCATCATCAACTTCACTGCCCTCGTAGCCGTCGTCAAGTCCATCGCCATCCGTATCCACGCCAGTAAAGGTCTGGTCAGGAACGCCATCAAAGTTGAAATCGTTGCCCTCGTTATTGTCTAAAACTCCATCGTCATCACTATCAAAATCTTGATAATCAGGCTTATTGGGCGGAGGAGTACCATCGGTATTAACGGGTGTTAATCCGCCAATATAGGCACTATTAACACCGTGATTAGTAGTGTATGTGGCCACATCATCAGGGTTGGGAGCTATGTAACCAGCGGTAGTTTGTGCTTCAATATTGTCAGGGATACCGTCATTATCCGTGTCAATATCTAAATGATTTGGATAGCCATCACCATCCCTATCATTTAAAACTATGCCTTGCCCTGCGCCAGGGTAACTCTCATACACATCATCCAATCCATTACCATCAGTATCTATTCCAGTTTTGGGCTTGAAATTATGAAAGTTCTGAGATTCTAGATTATCAAGTATTCCATCATTGTCAGAATCAATATCCAAATAATCAGGTATACCGTCGCTGTCGGTATCCGTAGCATTAGTTTCGGGATTATTATCATTGTCTAAATTAGCATCCTCTGTTGTATCTGTAATACCATCTCCATCATCATCAATGTCCACGTGGTCATAGACACCGTCTCCATCCGTATCAATGGTAAACAGGGTTAATATCGGTTTATTTGCATAACAAAAAGAAGCACTCCCCAAGTAAAACAGGAAAAAAATTGATACTGAGAATCTAATATAAGTGTTCAACAGCTTAACAATCGAAAATGTATTTTTTCTCATAACGACAGTTTAATTAAAACTTATCACCATGACATGTAGGATTTGATTTCGGCAGGATGTGGGACTTCCTATGTTGAAATAAAACGCAAGATACTCGTAATATGACTAGCATCTTTGCATCTCGGATAACTTGTTAATAAATCTCCATGAAATACAGGCGACAAAAAATATGAGGCTAATTATTTCATTTGTTATTAAGACACAATATTATATTATTTGTCACATTTAGCTGGTTTATTATAGAAGAAATCTTCACTGAATTAATACTGGGCAAAACCCTCAAATTCACGTATTTTTGAACTCAAATTTCACAAAATGAGCTTTAAGGAAGAAATAGAAAGAAGACGAACTTTTGGAATTATATCCCACCCTGATGCCGGCAAAACCACATTAACAGAAAAATTACTACTTTTTGGAGGAGCTATTCAAGAAGCTGGAGCGGTGAAGAATAATAAAATAAAGAAAACCGCGACCAGTGATTTCATGGAAATTGAAAGGCAAAGGGGAATATCCGTTGCAACCTCTGTTCTGGCTTTTATATATAAGGATAAGAAAATAAATATCTTAGATACCCCAGGGCATAAAGATTTTGCCGAGGATACCTTTAGAACTTTAACTGCAGTGGATAGCGTGATTGTAGTAATCGATGTAGCCAAAGGTGTTGAGGAGCAGACCGTAAAACTAGTGGAAGTTTGCAGAATGCGAAATATACCCATGTTAGTATTCATTAACAAACTTGACAGGGAAGGACAAGATGCTTTTGATCTTTTAGATGAGCTAGAACAAAAATTAGGGCTTTCGGTTACGCCATTAAGCTTTCCTATAGGCATGGGTTACGACTTCAAAGGCATTTACAATATTTATGAAAAAAATATCAACCTCTTTAGCGGTGATAATAAAAAAAATATAGAAGATACCATTGCTTTTGACGACCTAGGAAACCCTGAACTCGAACAAATCATAGGTACCAAGGCAGCGGAGGAGTTACGTGATAATTTAGAATTAGTATGGGGAGTATATCCAGAATTCGATAAACAACTGTATTTAAAAGGTGAACAGCAGCCCGTTTTCTTTGGCTCTGCACTGAATAATTTTGGTGTAAGAGAATTATTGGATTGTTTTATTCAGATAGCCCCACCACCCAGACCAAAAATGGCGGAGGAACGGTTAGTCCAAGCAAATGAAAAAGAACTGACTGGTTTCGTTTTTAAAATTCACGCTAATATGGACCCAAAACACCGAGATCGTTTAGCGTTCGTGAAAATTGTATCTGGAACTTTTGAACGAAACAAGCCCTACCTGCATGTAAGACAGGATAAAAAGTTGAAATTCTCAAGTCCCAATGCATTTTTTGCTGAAAAGAAAGAAATCGTCGATATTTCGTATCCAGGTGATATCGTTGGATTACACGATACAGGTAACTTCAAAATAGGAGACACATTAACGGAAGGTGAATCTTTACACTACAAAGGAATTCCTAGCTTCTCACCAGAACATTTTAGATATGTAAATAATGCTGACCCAATGAAGTCCAAGCAGTTATATAAAGGAATAGACCAATTGATGGACGAAGGTGTTGCCCAACTTTTTACGCTTGAACTGAACGGGCGTAAGGTTATAGGCACCGTAGGCGCACTGCAATTTGAAGTGATACAATATCGCTTAGAACATGAATACGGCGCAAAATGTAGTTATGAAAATTTTCCGGTATACAAAGCTTGTTGGGTTGGAATAGAAAATAGAAAAAGTGATGAATTCAAAGACTTTATTAGAGTAAAGCAAAAGTTTTTAGCGAAAGACAAGAGAGGCCAATTGGTATTCTTGGCCGATTCTCAATTCTCTCTACAAATGACCCAAGCCAAATATCCGTTAGTAAAATTGCACTTTGTATCGGAATTTGAATAAAAAAAAATCCTGACTAAGAACTAGTCAGGATTTTTTTATGCTTCTCCTATTGGTCCAAAATTTATGGGTACTGGAGTTTGTTCATAATCTTTAATTGTACCATGTGCTTTTTCAAAACGTTGCACATTATCATTTAAAGCTTTAAGGAATTTCTTTGCATGCTGTGGCGTAAGTACTATTCTACTTTTCACTTTAGCCTTTGGAGCCCCTGGCATCATACTTATAAAATCAACTACAAACTCGGATACCGAATGATTGATAATTGCCAAATTGGAATAAATACCTTCTGCCGTCTTTTCGTCAAGCTCTATATTAATTTGCTTTTGATTTGATTTTTTTTGGTCACTCATGTTGAAAATATTAAGTAATCATAAAAAAAGCCCCCAATTAAAAATTGAGGGCTTCGTTATTTAAAATTTTAAGGCTTCTTTTCTAGCCATAATTTCGTCATATTCCTCTTTGGAACCTACGATTATACTCTCGTAATCTCTCATTCCAGTACCTGCTGGAATTCTATGTCCTACAATCACATTTTCTTTCAGTCCTTCTAAAGTATCTACCTTACCACTTACAGCAGCCTCGTTCAATACTTTCGTTGTTTCTTGGAAAGAAGCAGCAGATATAAACGATTTTGTTTGAAGTGATGCACGGGTAATACCTTGCAGTATAGGAGTAGCTGTGGCCGCAACGGCATCTCTAGCCTCAACCACGGTCTTATCATTCCGTTTCAATAAAGAATTTTCATCTCTAAGTTCACGTGGTGTTACTATTTGACCAGGCTTCAAGTTTTCTGATTCACCAGCTTCCATGACTACTTTCTTACCGAAAATTTCATCATTCTCCTTGATAAAATCAGCTTTATGTATTAATTGGTTCTCCAAGAAAATAGTATCTCCTGGATCAACAATTCTTACTTTTCGCATCATTTGCCTAACAACCACCTCAAAATGCTTATCATTTATTTTTACACCTTGCAAACGATATACTTCTTGAACTTCGTTTACTAAATACTGTTGTACAGCTGATGGCCCTTTAATCTTAAGAATATCTTCTGGTGTTGTTGAACCATCTGATAAAGACATACCTGCTCTTACATAATCATTTTCTTGTACAAGAATCTGATTTGAAAGCTTCACTAAGTATTTCTTAACCTCGCCCAACTTAGATTCGATAATAATTTCACGGTTACCTCTTTTGATTTTACCAAAAGATACTACACCGTCAATTTCAGAAACTACTGCCGGATTAGATGGATTACGCGCTTCGAATAATTCGGTTACTCTTGGAAGACCACCAGTAATATCACCTGCCTTCGCAGATTTACGTGGAATCTTAACCAAAATCTTACCTTCCTTAATCTTATCACCGTCATCGACCATAATATGCGAACCTACCGGTAAGTTATATGAACGTAAGGTTTCCCCTTTTGCATCTTGAATCAGTAACGTTGGTATCAACTTCTTGTTCCTTGATTCTGAAATTACTTTTTCCTGAAACCCGGTTTGCTCATCAATCTCTACTTGATACGTAACACCTTGGTCAATATTTTCGTAGGCAATTTTACCTGGAAATTCGGAAACAATAACACCGTTGTATGGATCCCATGAACAAATAACATCACCTTTAGCCACTTTAGCCCCGTTTTTAATAAACAGCTGTGATCCGTAAGGAATATTATTTGTGCTTAGGGTAATTCCTGTTTTAGCATCTACTACTTTTATTTCCGAGGTTCTTGATATTACGATCTTAGCTGGTTTCCCTTCGGAGTCCTCACTTGTTACCGTTCTCATATCCTCAATTTCTGCAATACCAGCAAATTTAACTTCTAGTTTATTATCCTCAGAAATGTTACCCGCAATACCACCCACGTGGAACGTACGAAGCGTTAACTGTGTACCAGGTTCTCCAATAGATTGCGCAGCAACTACACCAACAGCCTCACCTCTTTGTACCATTTTATTGGTAGAAAGATTCCTACCGTAACATTTGGCACAAATTCCTTTTTCAGCTTCACATGTTAATGCCGAGCGCACTTCAATTCTTTCGACTGGAGAAGCCTCAACTTTTTTAACATCGGCCTCCATTATCTCTTGATCTGCAGTTAACAGAATTTCTTGAGTCAAAGGATCATATACATCATGTAAAGAAACACGACCAAGAATTCTCTCCCCAAGCGTCTCAACTACTTCTTCATTCTTTTTAAGTGCTGAAACTTCTACACCTCTTAAAGTCTCACAATCCTCTATGTTGATAATAACATCTTGTGAAACATCTACCAATCTTCTCGTTAAATAACCTGCATCTGCAGTTTTTAATGCTGTATCTGCAAGACCCTTACGAGCACCGTGCGTGGAAATGAAGTATTCCAAAATCGAAAGACCTTCCTTAAAGTTAGAAAGAATAGGATTCTCGATAATCTCACCACCACCGGCAGTTGATTTCTTAGGTTTTGCCATCAAGCCACGCATACCCGTCAACTGACGAATCTGCTCCTTTGAACCCCTTGCTCCAGAATCAAGCATCATGTACACCGAGTTGAAACCTTGTTGATCTTCACGGATACGCTTCATAGCCAACTCTGTTAGCATAGCGTTCGTTGAAGTCCAAACATCAATAACCTGGTTGTAACGTTCGTTATTTGTAATCAGACCCATATTATAGTTAGCCATAATACCATCAACCTGTTGGTTGGCGTCTGCAATCATTTCAGGTTTCTCTTTTGGAATAATAATATCACCCAAACTAAAGGAAAGACCGCCTTTAAAAGCGAAATCATACCCCATCGTTTTAATTTTATCTAAGAAATCTGCTGTTGTCGGAACATCGGTAACAGCCAATATACCTCCAATAATATCTCTTAAAGATTTTTTGTTAAGTACATCATTAATATACCCAGCTGCTTCTGGCACTTCCATATTAAAGAGGACTCTACCTACGGTTGTTGGTATAATCTGGTTAACCAATTCACCTTCTTCATTGAAGTCTTTAGCTCTTACCTTTATACCTGCATTTAAGTTGACCATGCCTTCATTGAAAGCAATTTCAACTTCTTCGTAAGAATAGAACGTCAATCCTTCACCTTTAATAGGTACTTCAGGAGTCGATTTTCTCTCTTTAGTCATATAATACAGACCCAAGACCATATCCTGAGAAGGTACGGTTATCGGAGATCCATTTGCAGGGTTCAATATATTATGCGAAGCCAACATTAAAAGTTGCGCTTCTAAAATAGCCTCTGGTCCTAAAGGTAAATGTACTGCCATTTGATCACCATCAAAATCCGCATTAAAAGCAGTACAAACCAATGGGTGTAAACGAATCGCTTTCCCTTCTATTAATTTTGGTTGAAATGCTTGAATACCCAAACGGTGAAGCGTAGGAGCACGGTTCAATAGCACCGGATGTCCTTTTAATACGTTTTCAAGGATATCCCAAACTACGGGTTCCTTCTTATCTATTATCTTTTTAGCAGACTTTACGGTCTTAACAATACCTCTTTCTATCAGTTTACGGATAACAAATGGCTTGTATAATTCAGCAGCCATATCCTTTGGAAGTCCACATTCGAATAATCTCAATTCTGGACCTACAACGATAACAGAACGTGCAGAATAATCAACACGTTTTCCTAACAAGTTTTGACGGAAACGCCCTTGCTTACCTTTTAGTGAATCTGAAAGAGATTTTAACGGTCTATTAGATTCTGTCTTAACGGCAGAAGCTTTTCTTGTATTGTCAAAAAGCGAATCAACCGATTCCTGAAGCATACGCTTCTCGTTACGCAAGATTACCTCTGGGGCCTTAATCTCTACCAATCGCTTTAAACGGTTGTTACGTATAATTACCCTTCTATATAAATCATTCAAATCCGAAGTTGCGAAACGGCCACCATCCAATGGCACCAATGGACGTAATTCTGGTGGTATCACCGGAATTACTTTCATAATCATCCATTCCGGTTCGTTTTCCCTATTTTCCTGGGACTCCCTCAATGCTTCAACCACTTGAAGTCGTTTTAAAGCCTCAGTTTTCCGCTGCTTTGAAGTCTCTGTATTTGCCTTGTGTCTTAGACTGAAAGACAACTCTTTTAAATCAATCCTACTTAAAAGATCAATCAAACATTCCGCACCCATTTTAGCTATAAACTTATTGGGGTCCGAATCTTCCAAATACTGATTCTCTGGTGGAATAGTTTCCAATATATTCAAATACTCTTCCTCGGTCAAGAAATCCATCTTATTGATTTCTTCCCCTTCTGGACCTTTAGCGAGACCGGGTTGAATTACTACATAACGTTCATAGTAAATAATCATATCCAATTTCTTGGAAGGCAATCCTAGTAAATATCCTATTTTGTTAGGAAGCGAACGGAAATACCAAATATGGGCAACAGGAACTACTAAATTGATATGTCCTACCCTATCTCTACGTACTTTCTTTTCGGTAACCTCTACACCACAACGGTCACAAACGATACCACGATAGCGGATTCGTTTATACTTTCCACATGCACATTCGTAATCCTTTACTGGACCAAAAATACGTTCACAGAAAAGACCGTCACGTTCTGGTTTGTGCGTTCTGTAGTTAATGGTTTCAGGCTTTAAAACTTCTCCTCTGGATTCTGCCAAAATTGCTTCTGGTGAAGCTAATCCTATCGAAATTTTATTAAACCTTTTTATTGGGTTATTATCTTTTATTCTAGCCATAATAGCGTGCTGATAATGATTTTAAATGTGTTTTCAAATAGTCTCTAAAACTATAAACTTATTCCTCAAGCCTAATATCCAAACCTAATCCTTTAAGTTCGTGCATTAAAACGTTGAAAGATTCTGGTAAACCAGGTTCTGGCATAGTCTCACCTTTTACAATGGACTCATAGGTCTTGGCTCTTCCGATGACATCATCCGATTTAACGGTTAATATCTCACGTAAGGTTGCAGATGCGCCATAGGCTTCCAATGCCCATACTTCCATCTCTCCAAAACGTTGACCACCAAACTGAGCTTTACCACCCAATGGTTGTTGTGTAATTAAAGAGTAAGGTCCTATTGAACGTGCATGCATCTTGTCATCTACCATATGCCCTAACTTCAGCATATAAATAACACCAACTGTAGCCGGCTGATCAAAACGTTGTCCGGTACCGCCATCAAATAGATAGGTATGTCCAAATCTTGGAATTCCTGCCTCATCTGTATATGCATTAATTTCATCAAGTGTAGCACCATCAAAAATCGGAGTTCCAAATTTCTTACCTAATTTAAGTCCAGCCCAGCCCAATACGGTTTCATATATCTGACCAATATTCATACGGGATGGTACTCCTAAAGGATTCAATACGATATCTACAGGCGTTCCATCTTCAAGGAACGGCATATCTTCCTGACGCACTATTCTTGATACAATACCCTTGTTACCATGACGACCCGCCATTTTATCCCCTACTTTAAGCTTACGCTTTTTAGCAACATAAACTTTAGCCAATTTCATGATTCCTGCTGGCAATTCATCCCCAACAGAAATAGTAAACTTATCTCTCCTTAAGTTACCTTGAAGATCGTTTAGTTTTATCTTGTAATTGTGCAATAAATCTGCAACAGAGATATTGGTAGTACTATCTGTTGTCCAACTTCCACTCACTAAATGCGCAAAATCGTCAACAGAGTTCAACATTTTCATGGAGTACTTCTTGCCTTTTGGAAGCACTTCTTCACCCAAGTCGTTCAACACCCCTTGAGATGTTTTCCCGTTTACTAAAGTGAACAATTTCTCTACTAGGACATCTTTTAGCTCTTGGAATTTTACTTCGTACTCCAATTCTAATTTAGAAAGCTCCTCTTTATCCTCTGAACGTTTTCTCTTATCCTTTACAGACCTTGAGAATAGTTTTTTCTCTATTACAACTCCCCTTAAGGAAGGAGATGCTTTCAAGGATGCATCTTTAACATCACCAGCTTTATCTCCAAATATAGCACGTAGTAATTTTTCTTCCGGAGTTGGATCAGATTCTCCTTTCGGTGTAATCTTACCGATTAAAATATCTCCAGGTTTTACTTCTGCACCAATACGGATCATTCCGTTTTCATCCAAATCTTTGGTAGCCTCCTCGGAAACATTAGGAATATCATGTGTTAATTCCTCTGCTCCTAATTTCGTGTCTCGAACTTCTAGAGAGTATTCATCTACATGAATTGAAGTAAAAATATCCTCACGTACCACTTTCTCTGAAATCACAATTGCATCCTCAAAGTTATAGCCTTTCCAAGGCATGAAGGCCACCGTTAGGTTTCTACCCAAGGCTAATTCTCCCTTTTCCGTAGCATAACCTTCACAAAGCACCTGTCCTTTATTAACTCTATCGCCCTTCTTTACAATGGGTTTTAGGTTAATACTAGTTCCTTGATTCGTTTTTCTGAACTTTACAAGAAAATAGGTTTTCTCATCCTCCTCAAAACTAATAAGTCTCTCGGCCTCTGTCCTATCATACTTGATTGTTATTTTTTGAGAATCTACATACTCAATAACACCATCACCTTCAGCATTAATCAATACCCTAGAATCAGAAGCAACTTGTCTCTCCAAGCCAGTCCCTACAATTGGAGATTGTGGCTTTAATAAAGGTACCGCTTGACGCATCATGTTTGAGCCCATCAAAGCACGGTTGGCATCATCGTGCTCCAAGAATGGAATTAACGATGCAGAAATAGATGCAATTTGATTTGGCGCAACATCGGTATAATTAATCTCAGAAGGATCCACTACTGGAAAATCTCCTTCCTCTCTTGCAATTACCTTATCTGAATCTATTTGACCATTGGCTTTTAACGGAATATTTGCTTGAGCAATTTTCATTCCCTCTTCTTCCTCCGCACTTAAGTATACGAAATTGTCTATATCTACCTTGGACTTTTCTACCTTTCTGTATGGTGTTTCCAAGAAGCCCATTGGGTTTACCTTGGCAAAAACAGCAAGTGAAGAAATCAAACCAATATTTGGCCCTTCAGGAGTTTCTATTGGACATAGTCTCCCGTAGTGCGTGTAGTGCACATCACGAACTTCGAAACCTGCTCTTTCCCTAGAAAGTCCACCAGGTCCTAGTGCTGATAATCTTCTCTTATGAGTTATCTCTGCTAATGGATTGGTTTGATCCATAAATTGAGACAATTGATTGGTACCAAAGAAAGAATTAATTACCGAAGACAATGTCTTGGCATTAATCAAATCTATTGGTGTAAACACCTCATTGTCACGCACATTCATACGTTCTCGAATAGTACGTGCCATTCTAGCTAAACCTACACCAAACTGGGATGACAACTGTTCTCCAACAGTTCTTACACGCCTATTAGAAAGGTGATCAATATCATCAATCTCAGCTTTAGAATTAATTAGCTCTATTAAATACTTAATAATAGTAATAATATCTTCCTTGGTCAAGACCTGCTTATCCATCCCAATATCAAGACCTAATTTTTTATTCATTCTATAACGTCCAACCTCACCTAGGTTATATCGTTGATCAGAGAAAAATAATTTGTCTATGATACCACGCGCGGTCTCCTCATCTGGCGGTTCTGCGTTACGTAACTGACGGTATATGTGTTCAACAGCTTCTTTTTCTGAATTTGTTGGATCCTTCTGCAGCGTATTATGAATAATAGAATAATCGGATTGTGCGTTATTCTCCTTATGCAAAAGAACTGTCTTAACATCAGCATCCATTATCTCAGTAATGTGCTCTTTGGATAAAATTGTATCACGATCTAATACAATCTCGTTTCTTTCTATAGAAACAACTTCACCTGTATCCTCATCCACAAAATCCTCGTGCCAAGTATTCAATACCCTTGCAGCCAACTTACGGCCTAATACTTTTGTAAGTCCGGCTTTAGAAACTTTCACTTCCTCAGAAAGGTCAAAAATCTCTAAAATATCCTTATCACGTTCAAAACCAATAGCCCTGAACAAGGTTGTAACCGGTAATTTTTTCTTTCTATCGATGTAGGCATACATAACGCCATTGATATCGGTAGCAAATTCTATCCAGGATCCTTTAAAAGGAATTACCCTAGCAGAGTATAATTTAGTTCCATTAGCATGGAAAGATTGACCAAAGAAAACCCCTGGAGAACGGTGCAATTGAGAAACAACTACCCTTTCAGCTCCGTTTATTACAAATGTACCACTAGGTGTCATATAAGGAATAGTACCCAAGTACACATCCTGAACTATAGTTTCAAAATCCTCATGTTCCGGATCGGTACAATATAATTTTAACCTGGCTTTTAGCGGAACGCTATACGTTAAACCACGCTCTATACATTCTTGGATTGAATATCTTGGTGGATCTATGAAATAATCCAAAAATTCCAATACGAACTGATTTCTAGTATCAGTTATTGGAAAGTTTTCCATGAAGGTATTGTACAAACCTTCGTCACCTCTTTGATCAGATTTCGTTTCAAGTTGAAAAAAGTCTTGAAAAGATTTTATCTGAATATCCAAAAAATCGGGATAAGCCGGTGTTTTTTTGGCGGATGCAAAATTTATTCTTTCAGTCTGATTTGTGAACATCTACGGACAGTGTTTTGATCGTGAGTACTATGGGGTAGTATATGCCATTATATACCTAATCCTATAAAAAGGTTTAGGTCTAACCGCAAAAAGCGAAAAGACCTAAACCAGAAATACTATGGTTGTTGCTACTATTTAAGCTCAACTTCCGCTCCTGCTTCTTCCAATGATTTTTTGATACCTTCTGCTTCGTCTTTAGTAACACCTTCTTTTACTGCTTTCGGTGCACTATCTACGATGTCTTTAGCATCTTTCAAACCTAAACCAGTTAATTCCTTAACCAATTTAACAACTGCTAATTTAGAAGCACCTGCTGCTTTCAATATAACATCAAACTCTGATTGCTCTTCAACAGCTTCACCACCATCAGCAGCACCGCCACCAGAAGCAACAGCTACTGCAGCAGCTGCAGGCTCGATACCATATTCATCTTTTAAAATACCAGCTAACTCATTTACTTCTTTTACCGTAAGGTTAACCAATTGCTCTGCGAAATCTTTTAAATCTGCCATTTTCTATCGTTTAATAAAATTTTAAAATATACTTAGTTTATAGTGCGTACTTATCTTTCAGATAATGTCTTAAGGATACCTGCTAGTTTACCACCACCAGATTTAAGCCCAGAAATAACATTTTTGGCTGGAGATTGTAACAATCCAATAATTTCGCCAATCATCTCTTCTTTAGACTTAATGCTCACAAGAGCATCCAAATTCTCATCACCTATGTAAACTGCCTCTTCTACGAAAGCTCCCTTTAATAAAGGTTTTTCAGATTTTTTTCTAAAACTCTTTATGAGCTTTGCAGGAGCATTACCGACTTCTGAGAACATTAAAGAGGTATTTCCCTTTAACACACTTGGAAGTTCGCCAAACTCTCTGTCCGAGGCGTCCATTGCCTTTGCAAGCAATGTATTCTTAACTACTGCTAATTTGATGTCAGCTTTGAAACAAGCTCTTCTCAAATCTGAGGTAGATTTTGCATCCATACCCGAGATATCCGCTAAATAAATAATGGAATTATCTCCTAACTGCGTAGTCAAATCTTGTATAACCGTTGCCTTTTCTTCTCTTGTCATAATTGAAATTTTTAACCAGCAGTGCTTAAACTGACTTT
>CAZMUV010000093.1:0-12681 GCA_964569345.1 uncultured Maribacter sp.
TAGAGCACCTGACTCATAATCAGGGGGTCCATGGTTCGAGCCCATGTGGGACCACATAAAACCCCGTAACTTCAATGTTTACGGGGTTTATTTTTTATAAGTACATATTTAGTGTTTTTTTCACCTCCTATACACACCACTCTTAAGCTGTTAATAGCTCCTTATTTCCATCTACTTTACCTATTAAATTCCCAGCTTCTCTTAATAGGCGCCATAGCTGTAATCTTATCCTTTGATAGCGGATGACTTAGAAATATAAATAGGGGAGTTATTTAGTCCGACTTATGGCCATGGGCTATTAAATGGATTCGTAGAGCATAAAGGAACTATCTACCGTATCAATACCGAAAAGAATTTAAGGGAACTATTGGAAAAAGTAGAATTACGACAGTTAAGCTTTATTTACCGATTAAGTGAAATTACATTTTTGTGATTGGTCTGCTTTAATTGCCGTTCATCCAACCGGAGTGTAGTTTGGCATTGTTTTAGAACTCTATGCCAAGTAAGTTGTTGACACTATATTGAGTAGCCTCAACTTCGTCTTGAATTTAAAACCTATATTATGAAAACAGTTCTACTTTTACAAGAAATTTATTCGGAAGGCTTTAAAAACTTAGGAGGCTTCCTAGCCAAACGATACTTCAAAATTTTCGCATGGTTTAGCTTTATAATGTTTGCCATCGTATTATACGCATTTATCTATAGACTAGCCACCGGATTCGCTTTTGACTAAACATCGCTCATGAAAAAGCGTAAATCTAATTTTAAAGGATTGCTTTTTGTGGCTGCTTGTTTTGGGTTATCGACACTATTCTTAATATTCATTCGTCTTTATTCTTGATTCTTGGGCTATATTAGCTCTTTATACCCCCAAACTAATGACCGAAAATATACAGTTGATGTTTAGTAAGATGAGTGATGAGACACGAGACAAGGCTATTAAGCACCTTAAAGAGGAGCTTAACCTCAACTCCGAAACAAAAATCCAAAACACGTGGCTAATAGGTGGTCGTGTACCTGAAGAATACCAGGAACGAACTGTGAATTTATTTCAAATTCTTTTGAGGGAGGAAGCTACTAGAACTAGGGAAATTATAGTTAACCTATAGCACAAGTACGTTTCTCAAAACCTAAGGAAACCTTAACTAAAGGCTTATATCTCCTTTACCTAGTATTTCGTTAGCACTTGCACTTATTTCTTTTGTGAGCGGTCAACTATTCGGCGTAACGAATACCATTGTTTGCTGTCAGGCTTTACTTTCTTTATCCGATTATTTTTATTTTAAAATATTGGTCAATAAAAACTACAACCAATAACGATATTGCGCAAAGAAAAAATGTTACTAAGTTGAATTTTAAGCTTATTCTATTGTTTACAGAACTTCTTATAATTAAAAATAAAAGGAAACTAATAAACAGTATCGAAACAGTATACAATCCAAGCCCTAATGACATGCCAAATCTACCTTCATCATTTGCTCCAAACATATTGGCGAGCCCAGCAGAAAACCTATAAAAAAAAGGGAAAAACAATAATGGGTAATAATTAATATTTTTAGTTCTATTCACTACAAAATAGAATATAATTGCTTGAATAACTGTAAAGATTGGAGCAGAAATAGTTACAATATTTGCATTCCATTCATTTTTATATTCTCCTGAAATAAGTGATGCTCCGTTAAGTGACATTGACATTTTATTGCCAAGTAATTCACCTGTAATCCAATGAGCAAATTCATGAAAAAAGCAACTTAAAAGGACTGCACTAAAAAGTAATATTATATATTTAAAATTAACTTTTCGTGTCATTTTTTTCTATAATTAATTTTTTAATAGACTGATTATACAGGTTAGATTATGCTGGATACTCTTCAAATCAAATAGTAGAATTGGTCTTTCCTACCTAATCTCTTTTATGAGACTATATTTTAAAAAAAAAAGGTTACAGGATAAAGAATTACATCACTTGTGCTTATTTGTGTTAAAAATAGAAAAGTGTTATGTATCTTAAAATCAGCAAAGTATCCGTTAGAAAATTATAATTCATTTAGTTGAAATGTTTTGTAAAATTCCATAGCTTACATCTTCAATTTGAAATACATACAATGCGAATATTACTCTCGAAATTATCTTTTTTAAAAACAGCTTCTAAAACGTTGCTTTTTCTTCTAGCAGCTTTGGTTATTGTATCCTGCAGCACCAGTGAAACCGAAATTTTAGTTTTTAGCAAAACCGAAGGTTTTAGACATGGCTCCATTGAGTCAGGTGTTGTCGCACTTGAAAAAATGGGAAAGGAAACTGGATTTAGTGTAACGGCTACAGAAGATTCGAAATACTTTGAGGAAGATTCCTTAAAGCAATACGCGACCGTTGTCTTTTTGAATACTACTAAAGATATTTTGAACGATGTGCAGCAGGCAGACTTTGAACGCTATATTCAAGCAGGTGGTGGTTTTGTAGGTATACATGCGGCTACGGATACTGAATACGATTGGCCTTGGTATACGAAGTTGGTGGGCGCAGTTTTTGATAGTCATCCGAGAATACAAGAAGCAGAACTTATCATTAAGGAAGCTAATCATCCGACCACTAATCATCTAGATTCCGTATGGATAAAAAGTGACGAATGGTACAATTTCAAAAATATAAATCCGGCCATAAACGTACTAATAAGCGTTGATGAAAAGAGCTACGAAGGCGGAACCAATGAGAACAACCACCCTATTTCTTGGTATCATGAGTACGACGGTGGCCGTGCCTTCTACACTGAGATGGGGCATACTAACGAAACTTTCGAAAATCCTAAATTTTTACAGCACCTGAAGGGCGGTATTGAATATACAATGGGGAATGGTAAGTTAGATTACGATTTAGCTACTACCGACAGAGTGCCACCAGAAGATCGCTTTGTTAAAAAGGTACTTGATTTTAACCTGAACGAGCCTATGGAACTTGATGAAGTGCCAGGCAAGGGCATTTTATTTATCGAACGTAGAGGGGTCTTGAAGTTTTTTGATTTTGAAACGGAAGAGACAGAGACCATAGCCGAATTAGACTTGTTTTACGGTAATGAAGATGGACTTATTGGCCTTGCTGTTGACCCTAATTATGAGGATAACAATTGGATTTATCTCTTTTATTCAAAGGCTGGTGAAATCTCACAACAGCATATTTCAAGATTTAATCTAGTCGACAATAAACTCGATCTAAATTCTGAAAAAATACTACTTACCATCCCTACAGATCGTCATTGTTGCCATAGTGGAGGCTCCTTGGAGTTTGGTCCGGATGGTAATCTGTTCATTGCAGTGGGTGATAATACAAACCCGTTTGAATCTTCGGGTTTTGCCCCTATTGATGAGCGGGAAGGCAGAAAAGCGTGGGATGCGCAAAAGTCTTCAGCCAATACAAACGACCTACGGGGCAAGATTCTTCGTATTAAACCAAAAACAGATGGATCTTATAGTATTCCTAAGGACAATCTTTTTCCAGAAGGAACGCCAAAAACGCGACCCGAAATATATGTAATGGGCAATCGTAATCCGTTTCGGCATTCCATAGACAGTAAAACAGGATATTTATATTGGGGCGATGTAGGGCCCGATGCTGGAAAGGCAGATCCAAATCGTGGTCCAAGCGGTATGGGTGAATATGATCAAGCTCGCCATGCGGGATTTTGGGGCTGGCCATACACAAGGGGCTACAACGAGGCTTATAATGATTTCGATTTCACCACAGAAACAGCGGGATTAAAGTTTGACCCAGATAATTTAGTCAATGATTCGCCTAACAATACCGGAATACAAAACTTACCACCAGCGCAAAAGTCCATGATACCCATGACCTATTATCGCTCTGAAGAATTCCCTTGGATGGGTGATGGCGGGATAAACCCAATGGCAGGACCGGTGTACCGAGCTTCAGATAATCCCAATGCCGAGATAGCCTTCCCAAATTATTTTGAAGGTAAATTGTTTGTTTATGAATGGATGCGTGATTGGGTATATGTAATTACGATGGATGAAGACGAGAACTATGTAAAAGCAGATGCCTTTATGCCTAACACCGAATTCTCCCACCCAATGGATATGATTTTCGGTACTGACGGGAAAATGTACGTGCTGGAATACGGTCAAAAATGGAATTCTCAAAACTTAGACGCCCGTCTGAGCAGTATTTCATATTTACCAGGTAATCGAAGCCCAATTGCTAAAATAGGGAAGGACAAAATCGTGGGAGCCTCTCCATTAACCGTGCAATTTACAGGAAGCGAATCTTTGGATTACGATGGTGATGAACTAAGCTATGAATGGTCCTTTACAGATGATTCTATGCAATCTTCCGAAGAAAATCCGGAATTTATTTTCGAGAATGATGGAATCTATAACGTACGATTGAAAGTATCCGATACCAAAGGAAATGCAACAACGAGCAATACGAAAATTCTGGTTGGTAACGACGCTCCAACGCTCTCTATTGAAGTTTCTGAAAATGATTCGACTTATTGGCATGGCAAAAAAATTGACTATAAGATTATCGTAAACGATAGGCAGGATGGAACCACTTTGGATAATTCTATTTCTGCTAAAAACGTTAAAGTAACCTTTGATTACATACCTGAAGGAAAGGATATGGTAAAAGCGACAATGGGACATCAAAGAAATGTCATTCCCGAAGGAAGAAGGATAATAGAAGCTTCTGACTGTAAGGCCTGCCATGCTACTATTGAAAACGTGAATGGTCCTAGTTATACTGAAATCGCCATGAGATACGGAAAAGCCGATACCGGTTATCTGGTGTCTAAAATCATTAAAGGTGGCGGTGGTGTTTGGGGTGAAAGTGCTATGTCTGCGCATCCACAATTGAATATGGAAGAGGTAACCCAAATCGTTGACTATATTCTCACGTTAAAACCGAATAAAGAAGAGGTCCAAGCTTCGTTACCCTTAGAAGGTACATTGACGTTCAACAAACATGCCCCTTCAAAGGGCGAGGGCACCTATGTGCTCATGGCCTCTTATAGAGACCAAGGAAACGCTGGGCAGCCAGAATCAGAGTTGAACATTCAAGGACAATTTATTTTCTATAGTCAAAAAATTGAAGCGGAAGATGCCAATGAAATAAGTGAAGGAACAAACACGTGGAGCACGAATTCGGTAAAAATTGTTGGTGGGTTAGTTCATAATTCTTTTCTGCGGTTCGATAATGTGAACCTAGAAAATCTGCACCACCTAAAGTACGCCGCTTTCTATGCTGGAAACTATGACTATAAGGGTGTTTTGGAAATTAGACAAGGGGCAGTTGATGGTCCTATTATCGGTAAGCAATCACTACGTTATTCGGGCGAGGCAGAAACTATTTATTATGAAATCCCTGTAATACCGACCTTAAAAAAAGAGACCCTATTTCTTGTATTTAAGAACCCAGAAAATGAGTTGAGGTATATTGGACATGCGGATTGGATTTCTTTTGATTTCCGAAGATAATCCTCCTTTAACTTTTGGTTGCTTGGTCAGAGCCAACACTATTAGGAAAACTAAACGATTTTGGCAATTGATACGTGGCCGAAATGAAATAAAAAGCGTTATAACATCTGGTGGTAGGTCGTGTAAACCTATCCGTAACGCCCTCGTGAAAATCTGAGTTATTGGGGTTGCTACTATAACCAGCATCGGAAAACTGTTTTTTTTAAACGTGAGATATAGGTCTCCGTAGCCTCCTGCTCTTGATGTACTGTAACAGGCGATAAATATTTTTTGAACGCATAAGCTGCTTGGTCTTCAAAACTAATTTTATACATATCACCATTAATGTATTCTACTGTGAGGGCTATTTTTCATGTTCATTAGTTGGTATTTAAATTGCAAAATGAAAATAGAGGACCGTTTCTATGCTTGTTTTCTATTTGGTACTAAAATCTTAGAATAGATTTATAATCCGTGAGAAACTAACCTTTATTTATTTCGATAAATAGCTAATAATTGTTGGGCGGCATTAAAAGGCGAAAGTGTACCATTCATTACTTTTTCTTCTAAATTGGGAAGTATTTTTTTGATTTTTTTATCTCGGTTAAAATCGTTTTTAAGGCTTTGTTCTATATGCTGTAACAGCCAGCTTTTGTTTTGTTCCTGCCTGTTTCGTTCAAAGAATCCATTTGCTTTACTCGTTTTTACAAACTCTTGAATCACATCCCAGATAGGTTTTAATCCCTTGTTTTCCAAAGCGGAACAGCGCATGACCTTAGGAATCCAACCATTTTCTTTTGGAGGAAATAATTGTAAAGCCCTTCTAAACTCTACTTCGGCCAGTTTTGCGGCTTTAAGGTTTTCGCCGTCCGCTTTATTGATGGCGACCGCATCTGCCATTTCCATGATACCTCTTTTTATCCCTTGTAATTCATCGCCTGCGCCGGATAGTTTTAATAGTAAAAAGAAATCCACCATGCTATGGACGGCAGTTTCACTTTGTCCTACCCCTACCGTTTCTATAATAACGGTGTCGTAGCCGGCGGCCTCTAAAAGAATGATACTTTCTCTAGTTTTTCTAGTCACGCCCCCAAGAGAATCTCCGGATGGCGATGGTCTAATATAGGCATTGGGATCCTGAACCAATTCTTGCATACGCGTCTTGTCTCCAAGTATGCTCCCTTTAGTTTTACTGCTAGTAGGATCTACGGTAAGCACCGCTACTTTTTTTCCCATTTGGGTAAGCATCTTTCCAAAACCTTCTATGAATGTGCTTTTTCCAACACCCGGTACGCCGGTAATGCCAATGCGGAGTGTTTCTTTTTTTTGAGATAAACAGGATTCAACAATACGATTTGCAATCGCTTGATGTTCTGGTTTTGTACTTTCGACCAAAGTAATTGCTTTGCTCAGGGCTGCAATGTTATTGCTTAGAATACCTTCAACAAGTTCTTCCGGAACATAATGTTGTCCAGTGCCGCCTGCTTTTGGTTTTTTGAATGTAGTAATCTTGGTACCGTTCTCTTTCAAGGTTTATTTATTGATGGGAATACGAATTTTGACGGTATCCCACGATAGGTTTAAATACAACTGATTGTCGTCCTCAAATAAAATTGTAAAATCTTCTACGGGTATGGTCAGTTCCCTTGCTGGTATTTCAACTTGGAGTGCATCCTGTTCAGCATCTCTTGTGGTTTTTTGTCCACCACTTAGTAGGGTAACACCCCAATCAGGGACCTCCTTGTTAAATATTATATTCCAGCTATTTTTTTCTGGTATGGTCCATATGGAATAGGTTCCAGGCGCAAGGTCCTTATCTACGATTTTAACGGTTTCCGAATTGGTAAAGGTGGTTGGTTCGTTGGCTCCTGTTCGCCAAACTTTACCAAACGGCACCAATTCCCCAAAAATTACTCTATCCTTTTTTGATGGACTGGAGTAGTTTACCTGCAGTTCTGCGCCCTGTAAAACATAGGACGTAGTTTTTTCAGGACTGTGTTTCTTGGTTTGCGTTTGTAGCAAAGGCCTAGCTACAAAGAAGAATAGGGCTCCCAGAACTACTAAAAAAATAAGCAATTTTTTTAAAAACTTCATAGCTGTTGTTTTGCACTGGTTCAATCGGATTCCTATTCTAAGGTACTAAATCAAACTTAAAGATGGTAATGTTATTGTAGGTTTCGCCCGGTCTTAATACGCTGTTTGGAAAGTCGGGTTGGTTGGGTGCATCGGGATAGTTTTGTGTTTCAAAACAGATTCCTGGAAAATCTAAAGGCGTATACACCACAAGCGCGGGTTGGTTTGTGTATACTTTCATGGAGATACCCGACTTAGTAGAATTAAGTTCTGCAACTTTTTCGCTCCCTAGGTCTTTAACAAATACAGTATCCAATCGTTTAATGCCTATGGGTTTTGGCAAAAGAAAATCATTAACCGTAGCCCTTACAGGAATTATATTACCCGTAGGCAATAGGTTTTCCTTTAGTTCTAAATAATACGGGCAATTGAGTTGTAGTTCATAATCGTCTACATACGGACTATCATCTATTTTAAAATAGGAATGGTTGGTAAGGTTGACTGCTGTACTGCGGTCGGTTACCGCCTCATGAATAATTTGTAAGGTATTATTTACTAATTTGTACGTAATGGTTACTGATAGGTTTCCGGGATAGCCTTCTTCCAAATGTTTACTGCGATAGGATAGCGTTACAAAGGGGTCGTCGGTGTGTTGAACCTCTTCAATATTCCACGTTTTTTGGTTAAAACCTTCTTTGCCGCCATGGAGATGTACGCCGTCCTCTTGATGTATAAAGAATTTTTCCCTGTCCAGTTCAAAACCTCCGTTGGAAATACGACCTGCATAACGTCCCACACAGGCACCAATGCAGTTTTCGTCCAACTTATACCTGCTAGGGTGGTTGTACCCAACCACGGTGTTCGTATAGTTGCCATCGGTTCCTTTTACCAATAATTTCTGGATAATGGCACCGTAATCCAGCACCATAAGGGTAATAAACTTGTTGGAAATCGTAACTTGTTTCAAGTGGTATCGTTCTAATAATCAATGTAAAAATAAAAGAATTTTGTCACAACCATTTTTTTCTTTCGTCTTTAGATAACAACAACTTAAAATCAACACCAAACCGGCCAATGTTTCAAATTGATGTCGTAGAGAAATGTAAGGCGAATGACCGGAAAGCGCAGCTAAAATTATATAGGCAATACTGTGATGGTATGTACATAGTGGCCATGCGATTTTTACAGAATTCCGATGATGCGGAAGACGTCCTACAGGATTCTTTTATCAGTGCATTTCAAAAAATACATCAGTTTAGCGGTGAGGTAACTTTTGGGGCTTGGTTAAAGCGAATTGTTGTGAACAAATGTATTGATTTTCTAAAGTCGAAAAAACAGGACCTGCTTCCCTTAGAAGAATACCATATACAAGCTGTTGATGATGCCGATTGGAGTGTAGGTGAAGAAATCAGTATAGATGAGGTAAAGAATGCCATCCAGAACTTACCAGAAAAATATAGGTATGTACTACTCATGTATTTGGTAGAGGGATTTGATCACAAGGAAATTGCGCAGGTTTTGGAGTTGACTGAGACTGCTAGCAGAACCCGGTTGTTACGAGGAAAAGCTTATTTAAAATCGGCACTAATAAAGAAAGGATATGGGACAGGATCTTAGGGAAATGTTTGGTCGAGAGCGCAAGGAGGCTCGGTTTAGGTTAAAGGAAGGACATGATAAACGATTTGTAGATAAGTTGGATAAGGCCATGCCTAGAGCAAAAAATAGGTTTGGTTTACTGAAGATTGCTGCATCGGTATTAGTGATTTGCGGCCTTTGTGTTACTGCTTATCTGCAAGTTGCTGATAAGGATGAGATGTCTACTACTGTAGTGAACAATCAGCAAGTTAATAGTTCTTTTTCCCTAGGAGATTTATCGCCTGATTTAGAAAAGGTAGAAAATTACTATGTAGCAACCATCAATCTGGAGTTTTCAAAACTGGAGGTTTCCGAAGATAATAGGGCTATGGTAGATCGTTTTATGGACCGATTATCTGAATTGAATGATGAATATGAGTCGCTCACGCTAGAATTAAATCAGATGGGCCCCAACGATCAAACCATATCCGCATTGATAGAGAATTTAGAATTACGCTTAGAGTTATTGCAAAAATTAAAAAAGAAATTAAATCAATTAAAATCATCAAAAAATGAACAGATTCAAAACAATAGTATCTAGACAACTCATCATTGCACTAGCTTTTTTTGCCATTCCATTTTGCCTTAGTGCGCAAAAACAAACGAAGACGTTTACCGAAAGTTTTGAGGTGACCAAGGATGCTGTTTTGGACATTAATACCAGTTATGCAGATATTGAGTTTGAAACATGGAACCAAGATAGGGTAACGGTAACTGCTACTTTTGAGCTAGAAGGTGCCACAGAAGAAGAGGCTAAGGATTATTATGATAACGAGCCTATTGAAATTTTAGGGAATAGCAAAAAGGTTTCCATTACTTCTAAAGCGCAACGAATGGGCTTATTTCCTGAACGGGAATTTAATTTTGATTTTGAGGATTTTGATATCGATATTCCAGATGTTTCCTCGTTTGTGGTAGACATGTCTCAAATAGCACCGTTTCCAGAAATGGTTGATATGCCACCCTTACCCATGACAAAAGCATTCCGTTTTGATTATGACGCCTATAAAAAAGATGGGGAAGTATACATGAAGAAATGGCAGAAAAATTTTGAAAAGAGTTTTGACAAGAAGCATCAAAAACGACTGGAGGAATGGGGAAAGATAATGGAGAAGCGTGCCGAGAAGTTACAACAGCGTATGGAAAACCAAGAGCAAAGAACACAAGATTTAATGGAAATAACAGCTGAAGCGGGAGCTAAAACGGCAGAAATGAGAGGGCTACTGATTGCCAAACGTTTACAAGGAAGAGATTCGCTTTTCGCCAAAAGGGATTCTATACGAAGCTTCTTTTTTAGAACAGACAGCCTTACAAATGGTCCTAATGTTTTTTATTCATCTTCCAATGGCCAGCAAAAGAAATATAAGGTAAAAAAGGTGATAAAAGTAAGAATGCCAAAAGGCATGCGCATACAAATGAACGTGCGCCATGGAGAGGTGAAATTGGCAGAGAATACAAAGAATTTAAACGCTACATTGTCCCACTCTAGTTTATGGGCCAGTAGTATAGACGGCGGGGATACCAAGGTTTCAGCTTCGTACTCACCTGTTAGCGTTCAAAGATGGAACAGAGGGCAACTACAGGCCAATTATTCCAAAAATGTGTCTTTGTCTCAAGTTCTGGACTTACAATTGAGCACAATTTCTTCTGATGTAACTATAGATGAACTTTTGGGAAAAGCCTTTATAAAAAGCGATTTTGGTCCCTTGGTCATAAAATCATTAGGAAATACGTTCGAAGAATTGGACCTATCCTTGAAAAATGCCGAGTTACGGTTGCCGCTACCCAATAGTCCTGCGGCTATCTATATTACAGGAACAAACTCGGAATTAACTACACCTAGCAGTTTACAACTGGTAGCCACAAAAAATGGCAACACTATTATTCATAAGGGAAACCATCTGAAAGGTAATGGTGCCGCTACAATACACATCACATCCGAGTATAGTGATGTGGTGATACAGTAATAGGTACGTTCAGAAATTTCCCATTAAGGATTATGGATATAAGCAAAAGGATACTAGTTTAATGTGTATCCTTCTTCAGAAAATCCCCAAAGTTCTCTTTAAATCGATTCAATCTTGGAACAGATACATTACGAACGTACGAGTTGTTCGGATTCTTACGCTCATAATCCTGATGGTATTCCTCAGCTTTCCAGAATTTTTCAAATTTTGTTACTTCTGTTGTAATTGGATTACCGTCGTAGATATCCATATCGCGCGCCACTTGGATATACCCTTCAATTATCTTCTTTTCTTTTTCGTTCTTGTAAAAAGCGATAGATCTATACTGACTTCCTCTATCGGGCCCTTGTTGGTTTAAGGTGGTAGGGTCATGTGAGCCAAAAAATACCTGAACCAGTTCTGTAAAGGAGATGACCTTTGGGTCGTAATATACTTCTATAGCCTCTGCATGTCTTGTGATGCCATTCCCTATCATTTCATAGTTGGGGTTGTCCTCTTTTCCGCCAGCGTATCCTGATACCGCTTCCTTGACACCTCTTACGCTTTCAAAAATAGCCTCTACACACCAAAAACAACCACTGGCAAAGTAAGCAGTTTCATAGGTATCGAGCTCTTGGGAACTCAATTTTATAACCTCGGGCGCAGATTCCTGTACTACTTCCTTGGAATCTGGGGTATTAGTTTGTTTTGTGTTGGACTTGCAGCTCGTTACCATTAACAAGGTAAGTGCTAAGAATGCTACTTGTGTACATTTCATTTGTTTTCTATTTCTACAATTTGTTGGCAATTTACAAAGTCCTTTCGGCAGAAAGGGTTAAAAAATGTTAAGGAAATGATGCGAAGCATTATTTTTACCATATGTATTCATTTATAAAGGTATTGATGGCCTATGCTAAAGAACCAATAGCCATATTGCATGGGAGTATTCCATGGAGTGAATATATACCTTTGGACCTATCCAGCAGCAATGCAGAAATAGAATCATTGGATATCACACATCCGGAAACTTGCCAAGACTACATAAATGAGGTGCTGAAACGAAGCAGCGGTCGCGTTGCTTATGGTGGCTATTTGGAAAAACGAAACCTATATGCGGATAAAGCTAGTTTTTCAGGAAACCCTTCTCAACAACGTAATATCCATTTAGGAATAGATTACTGGTGTGATGCTGGGACTGCAGTGTTGGTCCCATTGGCCGGTACGGTGCATAGTTTCAAAAATAATAGCACTATCGGGGATTATGGCCCAACGATTATTTTGGAGCACCAATTGCATGGACATACCTTTTACACGTTATACGGACATCTATCTTTGGAGTCCATGGAAGGCTTGTATGCTGGAAAGCAGTTTAAAGCAGGCACTATATTAGCGAAATTAGGCTCACCCGATATAAATGTAAATTATGCACCACACCTACATTTCCAAATAATTAGGGATATGAAGGGATATGCGGGGGATTATCCAGGGGTTGCAACAGCGCTTGACCTAGATTATTACAAGAAAAACTGCCCAGATCCTAATATTTTATTAAAAATAGAATC
>CAZMUV010000094.1:0-12342 GCA_964569345.1 uncultured Maribacter sp.
ACCAACAACGCCTATTGGATGCCATTGTTCTCTCATCACGTGAAATGGACGCTCAGATGGTATGGTTTTACCGTTTAATTGTCTAGATAAACCAACAGCAAAATCACAGATATCAATCATTTCTTGTACTTCGCCATAACCTTCTTGCAAAGATTTGCCCATTTCATAAGAAACCAATTTCCCTAAAGGTTCTTTTAAGTCTCTTAGTTTGTTTCCAAACTGGCGCACAATTTCACCACGTTGAGGTGCTGGCATATCTCTCCAAGATAAAAATGCACTTGTTGCGGAATCCATTACTCTGTCGTAATCTGCACGTGTCGTTGATTTTACTTTTCCTATTAACTGACCATCAACTGGCGAATAACTTTCAATTAATTCTCCGCTAGAAAAATTATTTGAACCTGTTGAGGTTCCTTCATTAATATCTTTAATACCTAATGCTTTTAACGCATCATTAATTCCGAATTCTGCAGCTACTTTTGACATTTTATAACTTTTTAAATATGTATTGTTAGATTTTTACAAAGTTACGAATAATCCTTTTGATTAGGATTCTTTTCGAAGAACGGTAACCTTTGCTATTTTTTCATTTTCAACTTCGTAAATGAGGACTAATTCTATCGCTTCATCGCTACCGTTTCTGCCAGTAATATACTCATGGTCTATAATTTTGTTTCCAAAAACGGTACGGGTTAGAACAGTTGAGTTGAGTTTGGGCGAAGCAACAAAGAGCGCACTATAGAAATCCCTGCACGCTTTTGCACCTTGCATGGTGAGGGCACCATTAGAAAAATCATGAAAAGTAACATTGGGATCCATAACAGACATAAAAGCTACAATATTTCTATTATTATAGCTTTCCATTGATTTTTGAACTACGTCTTCTGGTGTCATTTCTTGCGCGTTTATGGGATGTATTGGATAGTAGAAAAAAAGGCAGAATAGCGTTTTTATTAGTATGTTTTTCATGAAAGAACAATTAGAATAATCGCTATTATTGCGGGAAGCGCTTGTATGTAGAAGATTTTTTTACTTACCGTAAATGCGCCATATATTCCTGCAATTGCCACACATCCTAAAAAGAACAGCGAGATATTGGTAATCCATTCCATATTGTCTATGAAGAATGTCCATAAAAGTCCTGCAGCTAAAAAACCATTGTATAAACCTTGATTAGCGGCCATTGATTTTGTTTGTGAAAAGAGGTCTTTTGGGAATTTTCTAAATATTTTAGGCCCTCGGCTGGTCCATGCGAACATTTCGAACCACAGGAAATATAAGTGTAGCATCGAAATAAATGCAATTGTTATTTTAATTGTGATTCCCATTTATTCTTCCTTTGTAAAACGTTCATCGGCCGGCATAACCGTACCGCAATTATCGCAAGTCCTTAATGCTGTGGAGGCATAGAAATGCTTAAAATGGCTTAAAAAATCTTTTTCTATATCGTTTAAGGTAAAATAGGCTTCGTATAGTTTATGGTTGCAGTTATCACAGAACCACAGTAAGCCATCATCTACGTTCATGTGCGACCGTTTACGTTCTATTACCAAACCTATAGAGTTTTCATGCCTAACAGGGGAATGTGGGATTTTGGCAGGGTGAAGGTACATATCTCCAGCACCAAGTTTCATCGTCTTTTTTTTGCCGTTTTCCTGAATATGAACTTCAATTTCCCCTTCTAGCTGATAAAAGAGTTCTTCAGTTTCGTTATAATGGTAATCTTTTCGTGCATTAGGCCCTGCAACGACCATAACAATATAGTCTCCTGCATCTTTATAGAGGTTTCTATTTCCCACCGGTGGTTTTAAGGTATCCCGGTTTTCTGCTATCCATTTGTTTAAGTTAAATGGTGGACTAATAGGCATGTGACTAATTTTAAGGTAAGTTAAAGAATAGAGACTAGTGTACCTAAAAACTACGGTATAAAAAAGCCTTACGATTTTATAAGAGCTTTAAACTAGTATAAAGTTGGTTCTATCTAAAAAATAACTGCGTAAAATAAAGGTCACCTTCTTCGTTCTTTTTAATACTAATTGCTGAATGTGTGTAGTCTCCTTCAATATTAAGTCTATTTCCATCACTTTCTAACTAGGCATCAAAAGCCTCTACTGCGGTATTCGTAGAAATCTGTTCTGCACGTTTAGCAAAGTTGTCATGACTTGTATTTCCTTGTAAAATCATGTATTTGGAATGCTTCTTGGCAAAATAGTAGGAAGCCCCCTCAAAATTAAGTGCATCTAAATTTAAGCTTGCTCTATAATTATTAATTATTTCGAATAATTCATTCTCCATGTCAGAATGCGCTTCTGTAGAAACGAGAAAGACTTTCTTCTCCGGTTCTGCAACTTGTTCAAAATTTAACGGTGTTAATTCATGTCTGCTACAAGAATGTATAAGAACGGATAGTATTATTAAATATACTAATTTATGCTTTATTTTGTCAGGGTTTTGTAAAATTAAGCTGAAGCAAATGTAGTAGCAAGCAAATTAATGCCCATCATAAGACCCTTAAGATTATGGTAATTCTCGGTAACTTGTAAGATATTGTTCTATAGTAGCTTATCGATTAACTACATCCTTTTTTCATCAAAATAATAACACGTTTTAAGCGTTAAATGCCCATTAGGCACAGAAAGAAACCATTTGTCTGTTGTTAAAAGAGAGGATAGTCGAAACAGCGTCAATTAATAGAAAAAAAAGTGTTAATCTATTAGAAAATAGGTCATTTCTTATAAAAGAGTTGTGTATAGTAGAAGTTACCATTCTCATCTTCTTTTACACTGACGGCAGTATGTGTAAAATCACCTTCCATAGTTTTTTTATGACTAGTGCTTTCGTACCAACCTATAAACGCTTCTTGAGCAGTGCTATAATCTTTAGCTACATTTTCTGCCACCATTTGTACTTCTACTTTTGATGCTATACTAGAGGCGCGTGAACTAAAGTTATCATGGCTAAGACTCCCTTTGTTTATCATGTAATCAGTATGCGTATTTGCGTATTCGTATGCAATAGCGCTAAATATTAACGTGTTTATCCCAAATGCAGACCTATGGGAATTTACAATATCCAATACCTCTTGTTCCAAAACTACTACGTTTGTTGACGTTATGTTGGGTGTATCATCAATTGGTTCTGTTGAGCAGGAACCAAAAATAAATACAAACAAAACAAGGACAGCATGTTGTGCTCTCATTTTCATATAATGTTTTATTTGTAAGCAGGTTGCTCAACGCAGGGAAGTAGGTCTATAAGAAATGGGTACTCTTTGTTCTCGTGCCGATAGGGGATATCAACAGTGTAATATTACTTAAATTTGATGTTAGCACGGTGAAAATTGATTATTTTTCGATGAAAGGACACTAAACGTAGAATTTCTACTTTTAATCCTTTTTTTTATACAGTTTAACGACTGCCTATTTTCTGCTGGTTTAAGCATATGTTACCGAACAATGTTATCGAAGACAAGTTCGCCAATATCTTTAACGGGATGATAAAGTAGAGCCGTGTTTTTTACTTCATCTGAAACCAAGCCAACATTATCATTGGTGCGGTCAAAGAAAATCAAAAAAGCTCCTAGAATAACCGCAACTTTCAAAGTACCGAAAACAGCTCCTGCTATTTTGTTCAAAAGCCCTAACATAGCAATATTTGCTACCTTAGTAAGCAATTTACCAACAAAATGTACAGCAATTACGATTCCGATAAAAGTTATAATAAAAGCAGCGATGCTAACATAACGTTCTTCCCAATTCATTCGTTGGCCAAGGTAGTCTCCGGCTATGTAAGAAAAATGTATGGCTCCATAAATACCTGCAATCAGCGCAACAATGGAGGCAAGTTCTATAAGAAGTCCATTATTAAATCCTTTCCATAATCCCAAAAGGAGCAAGATTCCTAAAATTATATCCAAGATGGCCATTTGAAAATAGTTTAGATCAAATATAGAACATTGATTTGTACCTTTACTTTCATAAAAATAATTGTAGTTTCAATAGTATAGAATGGCAAGGGATACAGAGTTAAAAGACAGATGGGAGATTTTGGTAGTTAAGCTATCCGCACAATTTGCTGACGGTGATCCTTTGGAACTTGATGCAATCATATATTTGGTAGGAGTCCAAGAACTGGGGCAGTACCATAAAAAATATAAAAAAGATGATAAGTTAGATTTGATGCATATAGCAATCTGCAGGTTATTAGAACCTTACGGCTATTATGAATTTGATTTTTTTGATGAAGATGGCTGGCCACATTATACGATAAAGGAAGAGTTGCCCCCGCTAAAATCAGGAGAGCAATCCGTTTTGATGAAGCAAGCTATTGTAGATTATTTTTTACAACGAGAATTTATTAGCTAAACATATGAAAAAGCCCTACTACGCAGTAATTTTCACTTCTATTAGGGTTACAGAAGACCAAGGCTATGACGAAATGGCCAAAACCATGGAAAAGCTTGCAATGCAGCAACCCGGATTTTTAGGTTTGGAAAGTGCGAAAGAAGAAATTGGCATCACGGTAAGCTATTGGGAAAGCTTAAAATCCATTGCTAAATGGAAGGAACATACCCAACATATAACCGCACAGATAAAAGGCAGGAAAGATTGGTATAACCAGTATAGCGTTCGCATATGTAAAGTAGATCGAGAGTATCATTTTTCTAAGGGATAGTAATTTTAACTTTCAATTGGGAATTTTTATGATTCTAACCTTGATTGCTAATTATTTTTTAATGAACGTATTTAGTCTTACATCCGCTATAGACAAGTGCTAAGTGGCTTGAATTCATTGGTTCATTTTAACCATTCTCTTTTGAGCGCACTTTTTTGACCAAACATTATCGTTTGCGTAACTTTTGTCTTTTGAATTGACTTTTATTAAGGGTATATTTAAGTTCTTATCCTTAACTATTATGTCAAAAAAATACATTGTTTCTTTAGATCAAGGTACCACCAGTTCCCGAGCACTTCTCGTAGATGAAAAAGGAGAAATTAAGGCAATGGTGCAGCAGGAGTTTAAACAGATTTTTCCGAAACCGGGCTGGGTAGAGCACGATGCAAATGAGATTCTGTCTTCTCAATTAGGCGTCTTAAAGCAGTTGTTATCGGAGCAGGAGGTGAATCCTTCCGAGATCAAGGCTTTAGGAATAACCAATCAGCGAGAAACCGCTGTGGTTTGGGACAAACATACCGGGGAACCCGTATACAATGCAATCGTATGGCAAGACAAACGAACGGCAGACATTTGTGAGCATTTAAAAAGAGAGGGACTTACCGAGCATGTTAGAAAAACGACTGGCTTAGTCATAGACTCCTACTTTTCCGCTACCAAGGTTAAATGGATACTGGATAATGTATCAGGCGCAAAGGCTAAGGCTGAAAATGGCGATTTATTAATGGGTACCATAGATACTTGGTTAGTATGGAACATGACCAAGCGTGAAAAGCATGTTACGGATTATACCAATGCCTCCCGCACTATGATCTACGATATTGTTAACTTAAAATGGGACAAACGTATGTTAACAGAACTGGAGATTCCAGAAAAGATGTTACCTGAAGTAAAACCTTCTGCATACCATTTTGGAGATTATGAAATTGAAGGTGTTAAAATACCAATTGCAGGTATTGCAGGCGATCAACAGGCAGCCCTATTTGGTCAGGCTTGTTTTAAAAAGGGGATGGCAAAGAATACGTATGGTACCGGTTGTTTCATGCTTATGAATACAGGAGAGGAACCTCAATTTTCTAAAAACGGATTATTGACGACCATTGCCTATGGATTAGACGGTAAGGTGCATTATGCACTTGAAGGAAGTGTGTTTATTGCTGGTGCGGCAATACAGTGGCTCAGGGATGGACTTGAAATTATAAAAGACGCAAAGGAAACGGAGACTTTGGCCGATTCCGTTCATGGTGAAAGTTCTGTTTATGTTGTTCCGGCTTTCGCAGGGCTTGGTGCTCCGCATTGGGACATGTATGCCCGTGGGGCAATTTTTGGTCTTACCCGTGATACAGGAAAAGCACATTTGGCAAAGGCAACTTTGGAATCTTTGGCTTACCAAACAAAAGATATTTTAAAGGCGATGGAAGATGATTCTGGATTACCCTTAAAGAACCTTAGAGTAGATGGTGGAGCCTGTGCAAACAATCATTTAATGCAGTTTCAAGCCGATATTTTAGATACTGAAGTACACCGCCCAGAAGTAATCGAATCTACCGCTATGGGTGCTGCATTTTTAGCAGGAATTCAAGTAGGCCTCTGGAAACAAGAAGACATTGACCAAAATAGACCGATGAACAAAATCTTCAAACCTACGTTTGATCGTGTAAAAAGAAAACGCCTGTATACAAAATGGAAAAAAGCCGTAGATCGAACTAAAGGCTGGGAAGAAAGCTGAATATAAACAGTAGAAAAATAGGAGGCTAAGTAAAGGAAGATGAAGGTCCGTCTCAAGAAAGAAGGGAAAAAGCTATGAAGAATATTGAATTTTCAAATCTAAAAAGAACAAAAACTATAGAAAAACTCTCCAAAGAGCAGTTTGATTTAGTTGTAATAGGCGGTGGAATTACTGGCGGGGGAATCGCATTAGACGCCACATCAAGAGGTCTTAAAGTAGCTTTGGTAGAGAAGAACGATTTTGCTTCTGGTACCAGTAGTAAATCTACAAAATTGATACATGGCGGGTTACGTTATTTAAAACAGTTCGATTTTTGGCTGGTAAAGGAAGTAGGTTCGGAACGTGCTATTGTTCATAAACTGGCCCCACATTTGGTGCTTCCAGAAAAAATGCTCCTCCCTTTGATAGAAAACGGTTCTTATGGAAAGTGGCTTACTTCAGTGGGACTAAAAGTATACGATATTTTAGCGCAAGTTACCGGGGAAGACAAACGTAAAATGTTAGAAAAAAAGGAAGCTTTAAAACTGGAACCGCTCTTACCTAAAAAGATATTAAAAGGTGCAGGTTATTATGCAGAATACAGGACGGACGATGCACGACTTACCATAGAAAATATTAAAACTAGCTTACAATTTGGGGCAACGGCACTGAACTATGCTTCGGTTACCGATTTTTTATATACCGACGAAAAAATAGCAGGAGTAATTGTAAAAGATGAAGTTACAGGAGCAGTGTTTAATATCAATTCTAAATATGTAATTAGTGCTGCTGGACCTTGGGTAGATGACCTACGCAGTATGAACAATTCCAAAAAAGGAAAGCGATTACACCTTACAAAAGGAGTCCACTTAGTATTCCCGTATGAGAAACTTCCGGTAAAGCAATCTGTTTATTTTGATGTTCCAGACGGGAGGATGATGTTTGCCATTCCCCGGGGTAAAGTAACCTATGTGGGAACGACGGACACCAATTATAATGATGACAAAGACAAGGTGCAAACCGACTTAGCAGACGCCATTTATCTTCTGTCGGCAGTAAACAACATGTTTCCTAAAATCAATTTGGAAATGGAGGATATCGTTTCCTCCTGGGCAGGTCTGCGACCTTTGATTCATGAAGAGGGTAAATCTGCTTCCGAACTATCTCGAAAAGACGAAATTTTTACCTCCGAAACGGGACTTATTAGTATTGCAGGTGGAAAGCTTACGGGGTATCGTAAAATGGCGGAGCGTGTGGTAGATCGTATCGCGATAAAAATGGAGGAAGAACATGAGGCAACCTTAAAACCATGCGCCACCCAAGACATTCCGCTTTGTGGTAATGAATTTAAAAAATACAAGCACGTTAAAAAGTATATAGCTGAGGTATATGAGCGCATAAAAACAAACGGTTTCACGGAATATGACGCGTGGTTTTTAGTTACTAATTATGGCAAACAGACCGAAACTATTCTAGTGTTGTACCAAAACAGAAAAGAAACCGATAATCCTACCAAACTAATTCTGGCAGAACTACAGTTTGGTATCGCATACGAAATGGTGCAGAATCCAATGGACTTCTTTATCAGAAGAACAGGTAGGTTGTATTTTGATATTAATAGTATAACAACCTACATGGAACCAGTTTTAAAAGAATTCAAAACCATCTTTAAAACCGACGATGCTCAACTCTTGGAATGGAAAGAGGGCTTGTATAAGGAAATAAAGGAGCATTCGGATTTTTCTATGGAGCGGTTTTAATTTAAGGCAGTATCAATTCCATTCTATGGGATGTGTTTCTAATGCACAATCCATATTGGGTCTTTCTAATGGATTATCAAGAAAATAACTGGTGGTATCAAAAAAACAGGGATTAGAAAGATCGTGGCTATCATTAGCAAAAATGAGATGATAGCCATTTTTCAAATGCTTTAAAGTTTCTGTTGCATAGTGTACGGGAGTAACCGGATCAAGATTTCCTGACGCCAAAAGAGTCGGAATTTCTGAGATTACGGCTTGGTTTTCAATATCGCTTGCTCTAAATGGATGCCATTCGGAAAGTAACTCGACTCCTGTACCTAGAACAGCCAAGTTAAAACCAGTTTCAGAGTTTCTTAACGTTTTTTTTAAGTTATTCTCACTAATAAACGGCAGTTCCTCGTAGGCTGTTACCGAATAGTTCATAGGCACATTGACTAATCCATAGATGAATTCTAGCCGTCTTAAGGCATCGATAATGGATGCACTGGCTCTATTTTCTAGTGCTTCTATTATTAGTGGAATATTTGCAATGGAGTAGCGGCTATATAACGCCTGATGCAATAAAAATTGAGCATCTTGTACGTTCAGAATTAACAGTTTTTCTTTATACTCTAAACACATAGGGTTGCTTTCTAGAGTTTTTAATGTTTTCAAAAGACGATTTTTCAGATTCGGGTAACGGCTATTACAATCTTCATCTTCTTCGCATTTTTCTAAAACGGCAAATAGAGCGTTTTCAAAATTCTGGACAAAATCTTCTATGTAATTCGATTCTGGGGCAACAATTCCTGTAAATACGGCACTTCGTATGCTGTTGGGGAAATCACGCATCATAGTCAATCCTAATCTAGAACCATAGGAGCCTCCCAATAGATTCCATTTGTCGTACCCCAATACTTTGCGTAACTCCTCAAAATCTGCGGCGTTTTCAGTACTACTGTACCCTGCCATATCTACTTTTTTACTTTCAATGATTTTCTTACAGTCAGAAAATAGGGATTTAGTTGCTATGTATTCTGCGTCAATATCAAGATCTTGTCTTAATATTTCAAAAAATTCAGCACCCATATCACGACATAAGGCTTCGGATTCGCCCGTTCCCCGTTGGTTCATTAGCACGATATCTCTATCCATTCTAAAAGGATGATTTTCCCACATTTCTTCCATGACCAAAGTTGCTCCACTCGGGCCACCCTGCAAATAAACTATAGGCGCTTTGCTAGAGGTTACGTTTTTTGCCTTTAAAACTTTATAGACTAGTTTGAGGGTTCGGGAATCTGGGTTTTGACGGTTTTCAGGCACTTCTAGAATGCCATCAATCGTTTTGTGTTTTTCTAGCTGGGTACAAGATAAAAGCGCGAAAAATAGAACACATAATAAGCGTCTTGAGACCATCTTAGTAAATTTGGTTTTATAGGTTTTATTGAATTATCAATCTAACTTATTTGTCAATTCCCTAAAAAGTAGCTTGGCATTTCCATTCTTGTATAGAATTTCATACACCGTGTTTATAATTGGTGTTTTTGACTTTTTCTCTAGTTTTGCCATCAATTCATGCGCACTTTTGGTGGCGTAGTAACCTTCTGCGACCATACTCATTTCCATTTGTGCGCTTTTAACAGTGTATCCTTTTCCGATCATATTACCAAACATGCGGTTACGACTAAACGTAGAATAGCCCGTTACTAGAAGATCACCTAAATAAGCAGAGTCGTTAATATTACGTTTTTTATTATCCACTTTTTTAACAAATCGATTCATTTCTCGGATGGCATTGCTCATCAATACACTTTGAAAATTGTCCCCGTAGCCTAACCCATGCGCAATACCTGCAGCAATAGCATAAATGTTTTTGAGCATGGCAGCGTATTCGGTTCCAATGATATCATCAGAAATCTTTGTTTTAATGTAGTCGCTCTTTAAGGCATTGGCCACCAACTCCGCTTTCTTTGGGTCGGCGCAAGCCAAGGTCAAATAGGAAAGTCGCTCCAAGGCTACTTCCTCGGCATGGCATGGTCCGGTAAGCACGCCAATGCTTTTAAACGGGACATCATAGGTTCTATGGAAATGCTCTCCTACAATGAGTCCAGTTTCTGGAACAATACCCTTAATGGCGGAAAAGATAATTTTATCGGTAAAGGAAGCTGTCAGCTTTTCCAATTCGGTATTCAAAAATGCGGAAGGAATAGCAAAAATGAGCACATCATAAGTGCTTATGGTTTTATTGATATCAGAAGATAAATCCAAAAGGGACACCGGAAATTCTACGGAACTCAAATAGTTAGGATTGTGCCTTTGGGTCTTAATATGGTTAATTGCATCGGTATTACGCATGTACCAACCCACTTTACGCCCATTGCCTGTCAACATCTTCACAATGGCGGTTGCCCAGCTTCCTCCTCCTAAAACGGCAAATGTCTTTTGATCCTTCATGGGTTAAAAATAGGTATTCACAACCACCGCGCAAACATAAGAATGTTATACCCTGATAATCAATAGAATATATATCTTGGCATGGTGCTTGTTTTATGCATAAGGAATTATTAAAACTGAATCACATGAAAACAATAAAACTACTTTTTGGATATTTCCTAATGGCAACTTTGTTAGTATCATGTTATGCAGATGTGATTATTGAAGACCAGTTTATAGAAGAATCTGCATTTAATACAGATCAAGTATTACAAGCTTTTGATCTTTGGTATGTAGATATTAATGAAACTACAGGTAACGGCGAAGTGCCATTTTTACAACGTGCTTTTACCATTTCTTTTGATAGAGGCGCTGTGTACGCTAATAATAATATTGTTGGTCTTGGAAAAACAGGTAATGGTCTGGGAATAGATGTTGGATTTTACAGTACGTTACGCGGTGTAGTGGAGATTGATCATGATGCAGACGGACTTTGGTTGTTGGAAGTATATGCGTTGAATAATAATACGATTGAATTACTTGATACACGATCTGATACTTCTTATGTATTACGCGGATTCGAAAGTAATAGGTTTGATTATGATATGGTGTTTTATGATAACATCAACTACTTTATGCAAGAATACAATGCTTGGGAGAAATCTTATACCAGTGAAGAAGGTGCTTTTAACGATTTTGATGAAGAGAACTTCCTACAGTTCTTACCTACTTTTTTCCGTTCTTCTATAGATGCTCCTAGTACTTCTTTAGGTAATATCAGTTGGGACTTTGAGGGCAACTACCGAGTGTTTGATGTAGCTGGAGATGAAAGTTTAAAGACTTTGACCTTAGATTATGATTTTATGGGCAGTGACTATTTTGAACTTTATGTAATCAATGATAGCACAATAGAATTATTTCATCCAGACAGTGGAACCGTTTATGAATTTAGAGGACGAGGATATCAGCAGTATTTAAAGTCAGAAAAAGGTAGTGTAGCCAAAAAAAGAACAAAATCGGACAACCCGATTATGGACGTAAAACGAAGAAGAAAATAAGATTATTTTTAAGTTGCCTTTGTCTAAATGGATAAAGGCAACTTTGATTTGCATACTACCGTAATACCTTAAAATGATCCAGTTTTATATCGTCCAAGCCTTTATCATCAAAAGGATATTCTAAATCATCTTGTATGTTATACAAAGAAATAAGTATGAATTCTGTAAGTATCACTACAAAATACACAGCGAAATGATTATAGGTTTGTCCTATGTTGAATATTATGGTAGGTGCATAAATGAGCGGAAAAACGTAGATAAATACCTTACAATAGGCCTTTAAACTAACAGGTGTTCTATGAACATGAATTCCGTTAAGGTTATCAACGGCTTCATGCAAGTCACAAAGGTATTTAAACAATTTATCCTTTAGACTTTTTGGTATAGTCTCTCGTTTTTCCAAGATAAAACTATATACTTTATCAATTTCGGCATCTAAGTGTGTAATATTCCCTTCATTACTTTTTAAATGTGTCAAGGTTTTATCCTCTATGTTTTGAATCAATAATTTTAATGTTATTTCTTCTTCTGCATTTAAGTTGCTGGTCGTAATAAAATAAGAGAGTGTTTTCATGGCACTCCGGTACTGACTCAAATGTTCAAGGGCCTTTTCTCGTCTTCTAAACGATCCTCTTATCGTAAAAACAAGAGGGAAAATAATGGCTATACTTAGTAATGTCAAATCAACATTAAAATAAATTTCAAAGTGATAACAAACAAAAACGGCAGC
>CAZMUV010000095.1:0-12244 GCA_964569345.1 uncultured Maribacter sp.
TCCAAAGTTTCCGTATAGGTCACTCTCCCAGTTTAAAATTAACCACAACAAAACCAACCTGCTGATTAGGTGCATTAGAATCTAAATTCCATTTATGCATAAAAGCTGTCTTTCTTGCAGGCTCCAATAAGCAGGGATTATTGTTCGTAGTACCGCGCACACCTGGCGTAGCGGTTATCACCTGGCCATTTTTGTCTACTACGATTTTAACGACTACCCTACCGGATTCGTTGCATTCTTGTGCAACTTTACCTTGATTGACCAAAGACCTTCCATTAAGTCCATACCCTCCCGTTCCGCTACCGGAACCAGGGCTACCATAATAACTAGTTGCGTAGGGATCGCCGTCCGGACTTCCTTTATCACCAGCTTTATTATCATCTCCTTCACTACCTGAAGCGGTGCCATCGGATTTATTAAGGCCACCCATAAGGGCGTCTAACTTATCCTTTTTTGCCTGTTGCTCTCGTAGTGCGAGCGCTTCAGCATCACGCTTTGCTTTGGCTACACGTGCTGCTTCCGCTTTTATCTTTTTAGCCTCATTATCAGCCTTTCGCTTGGCATCGGCAGCTGCATTTTCTGCTTTTCGTTTTGCTTCTTCCGCTTTTTTTATTCGTATAGATTCCTCATTTTCTTGGGTAAGTACCTTTTCAGAAGGCGTAGGTTCGGCAGTGGTTTCCTCAGGAATTTCCTCTTCAATTTCTTCAACCTGCTCGGCCACTTCTTGTTTTGATGGCTCCAACGGGGGCGTATCTAATGGTTCGGACTGGATTTTTTCTTTAGGCTGCACTTGACCACTACCATAATCCGTAGTGCCAAAATTTACAGAAATACCGTTCTCTATTGGGGGGTCCATATAGGTAAGACCAATATAAAAGAGCACCAACAAGAGTATACTTAGAAGTACTGTTGTTAGTGTAAAAGATTTCTTTTTATGTGTAGTGTCTAGAAACGCCATTAGTTGGGCCTCACTGCCAAAATAACCTTGTAATTATTTCTATTGGCAATGGCCATAACGTTTACTGCCTCTTTGATGGCAACGCTCTCCTCTGCCCGTAGAATAATCGTAGGTTTGTCTTGACCTTCGAGTGCTTTTTTTAGTTCAATTTCAATATACTCCCCGTTAATTCTCTCGTCGTTCACATAGTATTGCAAGTTCTTATCGATACTTACAGATACGTTCTGTGTGTTGGTAGACTTTCCTTTTGCTTTTGGTAATAATAAGTCTAACGCGTTTGGCGAGTTTGCCGTTAACATAAAGAATATTAACAAAAGGAATACAATATCCGTCATAGACGACATACTGAAATCCGGACTCACCTTATTCCTCCCTTTTAGTTTCATAATGAAGAATTAAAGTGGTTCGTTCAAAAGATCTAAAAAATCTACGGCATTAGCTTCCATTTTATGTATGACCTTATCCGTTCTATTCACCAGATGATTATACCCTATATACGCAATGATACCAACAATCAAACCTGCTACCGTAGTAGTCATTGCAGTGTAAATACCCGAGGCCAGAGACCCCATTTCTGCCTGGCCTCCGCTACTTGCCATTTCATGAAAGGCTAAAATCATACCGATTACCGTACCTAAGAAACCAATCATTGGCGCAGCACCTGCTACAGTAGCCAAAACACTAACGTTTTTCTCCAATTTGTATACCTCTAAAGTACCTGCATTTTCAATAGCCGTATTGATGTCGTCCAGAGGCTTCCCAATTCTAGATATTCCCTTTTCTGTTAATCTAGCAACAGGAGAATCGGTTTGCGCACAAAGTAATTTTGCCGCCTCTAATTTACCAGATGTGACATGGTCCCGTATCTGGTTCATAAAGTTCTTGTCAATTTTAGAAGCAGCATTCACAGCCAATAGACGCTCGAAATAAATATAAAGCGCTACGCCGAGCATTAGAAAAAGTACGGAAATAATAACCACACTTCCTGTACCACCATTAAAAACCAAATCTATAACAGATAAGGTCTTTTCCTCAGAAAGTAATTCTTCGGCTCCATCTTTAGCCAAATCTTGGAATAATACCATAGGGTTCGTTAAATTATTGAATTTGCCTTAATAACGGTGTTTTGTAAATAAAATTATACGTTCAGGACAAAATCTCTCAATAAAATAAAAGCTCCAGCACCCGCTAAAAAACCTATTAATGCCAACCATGCAATATTCTTGAGATACCAGAAGAAATCAATCTTCTCCATGCCCATAGCCACTACTCCCGCAGCAGAACCGATAATCAGCATACTACCCCCAGTACCAGCGGAATATGCAATAAAATGCCAAAGTGGACTATCGAGTGGCTCGCTAAACATACCTATACTAGCAGCAACCAATGGTACATTATCGATTATCGCCGAACCTACACCGAACAACATCACTACAATATCGGTATTTGGTATGGCTTCATTTAAACTTCCTGCAAAGTGGAATAGCATACCTAACGATTCTAAAGCAGCAACTGCCAATAGAATTCCTAAAAAGAAAAGTATACTAGGAAGCTCAATTTTAGAAAGAGAGCTATGAACCGGTCCATGGAGACCAGCAGTATCATGGCCATCCCCTTCTACATTAGAAATACTGAATTTTGAATTACTGTAAATCTCAGCAAATGCAGCCACTACCGCTAATGACCACATCATGCCCACGTAAGGTGGCAAGTGTGTTACGGTTTTGAAGAAAGGAACAAAAACAATAGCACCTAAACCAAGATATAGCATGGTTGAACCATATTTAGATTTTACTACTTCTAATGCGCCTTCATCGCTTTCAATATTGCCACTAAAAGCCTTAAATCGACTCGCAACCAATACGGGCACAACCATACAAACAATCGAAGGTAAGAGAACATGCTCTATCAATTGTAATGCAGTTACTTTATTGGCTATCCACAACATCGTAGTAGTTACATCACCAATCGGAGACCAAGCACCACCTGCGTTAGCCGTAATTATTATCATACCCGCAAACCACAACCGCGTTTCTCTATCTTTTATCACTTTTTGCAAAATAGTAATCAGCACTATAGTGGCGGTGAGGTTATCAATAATAGCAGATAATATGAAAGCTAAAATTGAGAATAACCAAAGTAATTTGCGTTTGCTCTTAGTCCGAATAAACCCTTTTATTGTGGCAAAACCGTCAAAGTAGTCGATAATCTCCACAATCGTCATCGCACCTAACAAGAAGACCAGAATCTCTGCCGTTTTACCTAAATGATGCAACAGAATTTCGTCAATGTGGCTCGGTTCAAGCTCCCTCAATTCGGCGTTTACCTCAAAAACATCCATATGGGCCAATGCGATTATCGCCCATAAAATGGCCATCATGGCCAAGGCCGGTATCAATTTATCGATTTTAAGGTTGTGCTCAAGGGTAATTGCAAGGTAGCCTGCGAAAAATACAATGATGATAATTGTTTCCATACTCAGTTGGTTTTTAGTTTAGTTTAGATTAATTATGGAATAGTAAAATAATTTTTCAGTAACGTAAACAAATTAAGAACATTAAAAATATTCGATATGTTGTTCTTTTCAGCGCTGTAATATAGATTAAAAATGGTTGAATTGAAAATCAAACTATTAAAATTATATTTTTTGATCGATTGTCAATTCTTGTTTAAAAACAATGTAATTGATACTAAATCCAAGCTTTTCAGCTCTTATTGCCAAAGATTAATTAAGCTATACTCAATATTCATCGTGCAAAGCTGCGTGGATATCATAAATATTGTCAAAAAACCAAGCAAAACTGCTTTTAGCGCACTAACACAAACTAACCTTATCAAAAAGCATTAGCACAAAGGCATCGAAAACATAATACAAAACAATACCGAATAACGAATATTTAGAGAATAATACAAGGGATACCCTTATCTTTGTAAGGCAATTATTTTAAGATAAAACCTATGAATTTTACGCTAACAGAAGAACAAAGGCTGATACAAGCAGCTGCACGGGATTTTGCACAAAACGATTTACTTCCTGGGGTAATTGAGCGTGACGAAGCTCAAAAATTTCCTACCGACGAAGTACGGAAAATGGGAGAGTTAGGTTTTCTTGGTATGATGGTGGACCCGAAATTTGGTGGAAGCGGGCTAGACACTCTTTCCTACGTACTTGTTATGGAAGAACTATCCAAAATAGATGCATCGTCTTCTGTAATTGTATCTGTTAATAATTCATTGGTATGTTGGGGTTTGGAAACTTTTGGCACTGAAGCTCAAAAAGAAAAATACCTCACAAGATTAGCAACTGGTGAAATCATTGGAGCTTTTTGCTTATCTGAACCAGAAGCCGGTAGTGATGCTACTTCGCAAAAAACCACTGCAATCGACAAAGGAGATCACTACATCCTAAACGGAACCAAGAACTGGATTACCAACGGCAGTTCAGCAGAAGTCTACTTAGTGATTGCACAGACAGATAAAGACAAAAAACACAAAGGAATCAATGCCCTAATCGTTGAGAAAGGCGCAGCAGGTTTTGAATTGGGACCTAAAGAGAATAAATTAGGAATTAGAGGAAGCGATACGCACTCCCTAATGTTCAACGATGTAAAGGTTCCAAAAGAAAACAGAATAGGAGAAGACGGTTTTGGATTCAAATTTGCCATGAAAACACTAGCAGGTGGCCGAATAGGTATTGCTGCACAAGCTTTAGGAATTGCGGCTGGCGCTTATGAATTAGCACTAAAGTACTCCAAAGAACGAAAAGCATTTGGAACCGAGATTAGCAACCACCAAGCTATTGCGTTTAAGTTGGCAGACATGCATACGAACATCGAAGCTGCACGATTCTTAGTGTACAAAGCAGCATGCGATAAAGACAGCAACGAAGATTATGACCTTTCTGGTGCTATGGCTAAGCTATATGCATCGCAAGTAGCTATGGACACTACAATAGAGGCAGTTCAAATTCATGGTGGAAATGGTTTCGTAAAAGACTACCACGTAGAACGATTAATGAGGGATGCAAAAATCACACAGATTTATGAAGGCACCTCAGAAATTCAAAAAATCGTGATTTCCAGAAGTATTCTAAAGGATTGATTGTCCTAACTTATCAAACACCTAAATTTTAATAGGGTATTTGTGTCTATAAAATAGTATTTAAACAAAAATACCCCTTTTTCAAAAGGGGTATTTTTGTTTAAATCAATTCCCCATGCCTTCAACCCCATTAAAATCATAAAGCACAGTAAAAGATATAGCTCATTTTATGAATATGGCAAATTGAACAAGGTAAAAATACGTAATTCAATATTTTTTAACGATTATTTAAAAACGTTGAATTATTTATAACATAATTTACAAATCATTGAATTTTACTTATATAAAATGATATTTTTGAGAAAATACCATAATATATGACGCTGAAGAAACAAGGGCTTTACCTACCGGAATTTGAACATGATAACTGTGGCGCAGGTTTTATTTGTAGTCTAAAAGGAAAAAAATCCAATGACATTATTCACAAGGCATTGGAAATCCTAGACCGTTTAGAGCACAGGGGAGCAGTTAGTGCAGATGGAAAAACAGGAGATGGAGCAGGTATTTTAATCGACATACCCCATGATTTTTTCCAAAGTGAATGTAGCTTTGAATTACCAGAACCTGGCCAGTATGCCGTCAGTAATGTGTTTTTTCCAAGAAAGGAAAATCAACGTGATTTCTGTGAGTCTGTCTTTGAGGAGAACATCAAAAAACAAGGGTTAAAACTTTTAGGTTGGCGCGATGTACCTGTTAACCGCTCTATTCCTGGTAGAATTGCCGCAGAAACCGAGCCTTTCGTAAAGCAACTTTTTGTAGCCAAAGAAAATCCAAAGCAGACTTATTTCGATTTTAACCTAAAACTATTTATTGCCAGAAAAGTTACAGAGCATACCATTATCAACTCCAAACTTTCAGAAAGTAAATTCTTTTATGTTCCTAGTCTATCCACAAAAATTATTATTTTCAAGGGACTTTTAATGCCTCATGATATCAGTTTATTTTATACTGATTTATTGGATTCGAGAGTGGTTACCCGTTTAGCATTGGTACACCAACGCTTTTCAACAAACACATTCCCAACATGGGATCTAGCACAACCTTTTAGGTACATGTGCCATAACGGAGAAATAAACACCCTACGAGGTAATGTTTCTAGAATGCTATCCCGCGAGGAATTATTAAAAAGTGACCTCTTTGGAGATGAAATCAAAAATATACTCCCCATTATCCTACCTGGCAAATCAGATTCAGCTACTATGGATATGGTCGTCGAACTTCTCTTAATGACCGGGCGCTCGCTACCTGAAGTAATGATGGTATTGGTGCCAGAAGCTTGGGAGAAAAATGATGAAATGTCGGAAGCTAAAAAAGCCTTTTACGAATATCATTCTTGTATGATGGAACCTTGGGACGGACCCGCATCCATCCCCTTTACGGACGGAAACTACATAGGTGCCGTATTAGACCGTAACGGTTTGCGCCCTTCGCGCTATTCTGTAACCAAAGATGATTATGTTGTCATGTCATCTGAAACAGGTGTGGTTGAAATAGCCCCGGAGAACGTGCAGTTTCATGGTCGTTTAGAGCCAGGAAAAATGTTTTTGGTAGACATGGAAGAAGGTCGGATTATAAACGACGAGGAAATAAAAGAAAATATTGCAAAAAAGTATCCTTATAAAGCATGGCTAGAAACTAACTTGGTTCACCTAAAAGATATTCCATATAATGATTGCCCATTATTTTTAGGCGAGGCACCATTAGATCAACGGAAATCTATTTTTGGGTATACCTTAGAAGATATAAACACGATTATTCTACCTATGGCATCTTCTGCCAAAGAACCTATTGGTTCTATGGGTGCAGATACGCCAATAGCGGTACTATCCCAGCGTCCGCAATTGATATACAATTACTTCAAGCAACTTTTCGCCCAAGTTACTAACCCACCGTTGGATGGTATCCGAGAGGAGTTGATAACGGATATAAGTTTAACATTGGGTAGCGACCAGAACATATTTGAGTTTTCAGAATTACATTGTAGGAAACTAAAAATTCAAAACCCAGTTATATCTAAGGAAGATTTAGATAAAATAAAGAATTACGATACCAGTCCCGATTATAAAGTTGTTTCGATAGCAATGCTTTATAACGTCGAAAAAGGGCATAATGGCCTTGAGGATGCCCTTGCGGCAATTTTATCACAAGCTTCAAAAGAGGTTGATAACGGAGCTAATATTATTATTCTATCCGATAGAAATATTGATAAGGAGAATGCACCCATTCCCGCATTATTAGCATGTTCTTATGTAAACAGTGGTCTACAAAAATTAGGCAAACGCTCCAAATGTAGCTTAATCATTGAATCCGCAGAACCAAGGGAAGTTCATCATTTTGCCTTGTTATTCGGTTTTGGTGCGAGTGCGGTAAACCCATACTTAGTTAATGAAATTATTGGCCAGCAAATAGCAGAACTGGATATCACAGAATTATCTTTTGATGAGGCTATAAAAAATTATAATAAGGCTGTTGGGAAAGGGATTTTAAAAGTCATGAATAAAATTGGCATTTCTACCCTTAACTCCTACCGCGGCTCCCAACTTTTTGAATGTATCGGAATTAACACAAAGGTTGTAGAGCAGTATTTTCCGAATACACCTACCCGTATTCAAGGAATCGGTTTGTATGAAATTGAGAAAGAAATTGCAAAAAGACATCAGAATGCATTTTCAGCAAAGAAAGTAGCTGCTAGTCTAGATTTGGAAATAGGCGGAGAATACCGTTGGAGAAGAGATGGTGAAAAGCATATGTTCAATCCATTGAGCGTCGCCAAATTACAAAAAGCAGTACGAGGGAATGAGCCAAATACGTACAAAGAGTACGCGGGAATGGTGAACGAACAATCCAAAAACCTAATGACGATAAGAGGACTCTTTGAGTTTTCTAACTATGACCCAATTCCTTTGGAAGAGGTAGAACCATGGACCGATATTGTGAAGCGTTTTAAGACAGGCGCTATGTCCTATGGCTCTATTAGTCAGGAAGCACACGAAAACTTGGCCATCGCTATGAATCGCATAGGTGGTAAGAGCAATTCTGGCGAGGGCGGAGAAGATGAGGAACGTTTTTATAAAAATGCTACGGGCGACTGGAAGAACAGTGCTATAAAACAAGTAGCATCTGGGAGATTCGGGGTAACATCGAACTACCTCACTAATGCCAAAGAGATACAGATAAAAATGGCACAGGGCGCAAAACCTGGAGAAGGAGGACAACTCCCCGGTCCGAAGGTAAATCCTGCTATCGCTAAAACACGAAATTCCACGCCCTATGTAGGGCTGATTTCACCACCACCACATCACGATATTTATTCGATTGAAGATTTATCTCAACTGATATATGATTTAAAATCCGCTAACCGAAAAGCAAGAATCAACGTGAAATTGGTATCGGAGGTAGGTGTTGGAACGGTTGCCGCTGGTGTAGCAAAAGCCAAAGCAGATGTTATTTTGATATCCGGTTTTGATGGCGGTACAGGAGCATCTCCACTTACTTCCTTGAAGCATGCAGGCCTCCCGTGGGAGCTAGGAATAGCCGAGGCACAACAAACACTGGTCATGAACGATCTAAGAAATAGGATTGTGCTAGAATGTGACGGACAGTTAAAAACCGGGAGAGATGTAGCTATTGCCTGCTTGTTAGGCGCAGAGGAGTTTGGTTTTGCAACCGCACCTCTAGTAGCTTCCGGCTGTATTATGATGCGGGTTTGCCATCTAAATACATGTCCAGTAGGTATTGCCACCCAAAACCCAGAGCTACGGAAAAAGTTCAAAGGCAAACCGGAACACGTAGTTAATTACATGTACTTTGTTGCTCAAGAACTTAGAGAAATAATGGCCCAGCTTGGTTTTAGAACAGTTAATGAAATGGTTGGGCAGGTTCAAAAATTAGATCGCAACAAAGCAATAGGCCACTATAAAGCAGCAGGAATAGATCTGACACCTATATTACACCAAGTAGATGTGCCAGCAGGTACAAAATTCTACAATACCCAAAAACAACAACACGACATAGATAAATCTATCGAATTTGATATCATAGCCAAGGCAAATCCTTCCCTGTTTAGAAAGGAAAAATCTAGTTTAGACTTTCCTATATGCAATACAGATAGAGCTGTTGGAGCCATTATCAGTAATGAAATATCAAAAATATATGGCGCACAGGGACTGCCCATTAACACCCTAAAGCTCAATTTTACAGGATCCGCGGGACAAAGCTTTGGGGCATTCGCCACCAGAGGTTTAACCTTGACTGTTAATGGAAATACGAACGATTACTTGGGTAAAGGACTTTCAGGGGCCAAATTGGTCATCAAAGTACCGGAAGGCTGTACGATTATTCCAGAAGACAATGTTATTACCGGAAATGTTACGCTTTATGGCGCTACCGCAGGACGCGCTTATATAAACGGTAAGGCAGGAGAACGCTTTTGTGTACGGAACTCGGGCGCCAAAGCTGTAGTTGAAGGTATTGGAGATCACGGCTGCGAATATATGACCGGCGGTATTGCGGTTATTCTTGGAGAAGTAGGCAGAAATTTCGGAGCAGGAATGAGCGGAGGTATCGCTTATGTTCTTGATGACAAGAAGACCTTTAAAAAGAGGTGCAATGCAGAATCATTAAACCTTTTGGAAGTAACAGAAGACAAAGACGTTAAGCAACTAAAAGACTTGATTGAAAGTCATTACAACGCTACGCTTAGTCCTTTAGCACAACGTATTTTAGAAAACTGGGAAGCCTATTTACCTAAATTCGTTAAGGTATTACCAGAAGAATATAGACAGGCCTTAATTCGTTTGGAACAAGAAAAATTACAAACTATATAAATCGAAACATGGGAAAGATAACAGGATTTTTGGAATTCGATAGAAAAGTGGAATCGTATAAACCCGTTCAAGAGCGTGTTCAGAATTATAAAGAATTTACCGTCCCCTTAGCGGAAAAAGATTTAAAGGATCAAGGTGCTCGTTGTATGGATTGCGGGATTCCTTTTTGCCATAGCGGTTGCCCCTTAGGGAACCTAATTCCTGATTTTAATGATGCCGTATACCGTGGGAAATGGGAGAAAGCGAGCGAAATTTTGCACTCTACCAATAACTTTCCAGAATTTACCGGTAGATTGTGCCCTGCACCTTGTGAAGAAGCTTGTGTTTTAGGGATAAATGAAGATCCTGTTTCCATAGAAAATATAGAAAAGAATATCGTAGAAACAGCTTTTGAAAAAGGATGGATAACAGCACAACCACCACTTACCAGAACAGGAAAAACTATTGCTGTAGTAGGTTCGGGACCTGCTGGCCTTGCAGCTGCACAACAACTGAATCGCGCAGGGCATACGGTAACCGTGTTTGAGCGAGATGAAAAACCCGGCGGATTATTGCGCTATGGGATTCCAGATTTTAAAATGGAAAAACAAGTTATTGACAGAAGGCTCGCTGTACTGGAAGAAGAGGGCATCACTTTTGAATGTGGTGTTCATATCGGTGTGGACAAAACAGCAGCGGACTTGAAAACGGCTTTTGACGCGGTAGTACTTTCAGGAGGCGCAACGGTCAGGCGAAATTTACCCATAGAAGGTTCAGACCTTAAAGGAGTTGTACAAGCGATGGACTTTTTAGGTCAAAATAATAAGCGTGTAGACGGGATTGAAGAACTAGGCGTAGAACTAAAAGCTACCGATAAAAACGTTGTTGTTATTGGCGGCGGTGATACAGGTTCAGATTGTATAGGTACCTCCTTCCGGCATGGCGCAGCATCAGTCTCGAATTTCGAAATTATGCCCATGGGCACTGCTGATAGACCAGAAGATCAACCTTGGCCATTTTGGCCTATGCGTCTAAGAACCAGCTCTTCCCACAAGGAAGGGGCGGAACGTTACTTTAGTATTTCTACAAAACGCTTTGTCGGAGATACTAACGGTAATTTAAAAGGATTAATTACTGCAGAAGTAGAATGGATAAAGACGCCGGGCCAACGTCCTCAACTAAAAGAAGTACCCGGAACTGAAAAAGAATGGAAATGTGAATTAGTCCTTTTAGCCCTTGGTTTCACAGGATCCGAAACAACCTTAGCGGAACAATTTGGAATACAAATGGACCAAAGAACGAATATAAAAGCGTCCGAGGAGGATTATAAAACCAACGTGCCAGGTGTATTTGCCGCAGGTGATCAACGTAGAGGACAATCCTTGATTGTTTGGGCAATTTCAGAAGGACGAGAAGCGGCATATCACGTAGATATGTACTTAATGGGAAACTCTAATTTGCCAGTAAAAGGCGATGGGGATTTGCCTAGGGTTTAAGCAGAATTCAATACCAAATTATAGAAAAGACCCACAAATTTGTGGGTCTTTTTGTATCCTGTTTTTACGCTAAACGCCAACTACTTACAATGATGCTATCTAGCAAAGTAAATTGGTATAATTTTTGAACTCTTATCAAATCTAAACCTGTCCAAGCATGAAGAAAATCATCATTGTTTTAAGCTTAACTATGCTGATTCATTCTTGTATTCCACTACGTATCGCTCCCAATATCGAAGATTATAAACTAACCCAAGGGAAAAAATTTAAAAGAAGCCTACCAAAAAGACAAATGTTCGTCTTTGCAGATCCAAAACCTGCAAATCAATTTTACAAATACGTAAACACCAAATTTCAATTACAGGATATAAATGTCTTTGATGATGTTCCGTTCTCCATAGCAGGAGAACAGTATTTTTTTTCTTACTATGAAGTTGATATTCCAGATAAGACCATCAACCTTTTACCGATAGCAGTAGATGTCGCTCTACTACAAGCTGACATTGATCCGACTATGGAGCATCACTACCAGACCAGAAAAGGAAATTGGTATATTGCCATTGAAGTATACAGCGATAGTGAAAACGATAGTTTACATACTAATTCGCCTTCTCGGGAAACTGTATCAGAATATTTTCGCTTACTTAAGAATGAATATTTAGCTACACATAATTACAACTCAGTGCTATTTAAACGCTAGGTAGTAGTTTCGTGTATAACTGCACTTGAGCCCTACCTTTACCTAAAATCATCCCCTGCTCACAATAATAGAAAAAACATCTTCCCTCTTAGGTCAACCATTATTGCACACCTATTCTAACTATTTTAATCCCATAAGGTATCCAGCATTTAAGATGTAATACGCTAGCTTCTAATTTGATAAG
>CAZMUV010000096.1:0-12229 GCA_964569345.1 uncultured Maribacter sp.
ATATACTTTTAGGAACGCTTTTAGGTGTTAATTTTTATATGAATCAAGATCAATTCGAATATTGGAAACACACACATTTAACTGTTGATGTTACCGAAGGCCGTGGCGCAAGCTTTTCTTTAGAAATCCCATTAGGACTTCGTTTTCTAATTCATTCAAGACTTTTAACTGACGAAGAAAATGAAGTGTTTAATAAATAAAAAAATGCCGAAAATGTGTGAAAGCAATAACGGTTAGCGTGTTTATCCAAACCGATTTTATGTATAATATAAGTATATTGTTATCTGGAAAGCAGGTGCTATTTTATTCGCTACTGCTATAATACTAAACGCTAGCCATATTAAAAAATGATCCTTATAGACAAACCATATGTTTCAAATTTTCTAGTAAGAACTATTAAAGAAAATAATTTTGAAATTATCGCTACTAAAGAAGCGAAGTCCTTAATTAATGATGATTCATTGAATTGGATTTCTGAAAAGGATGCGAAAACTAAAATCATAAAGAGTCCAAACCCCATTATATATACAAATTCTGAGAATGCATTAACATGGATTTTCAACAATCTTAAAACAACTAATCTTCCTAATCAGATAAGATTATTTAAAGACAAACTTAAATTTAGAGAACTTACTAAAGATTTGTTTCCCGATTTTCTGTTTAGAAAAATCAAAATAGGTGAAATTCAAACCTTAGATATTGATGAATTAAAACTGCCTTTTGTTATTAAACCTTCATTAGGATTTTTTAGTATTGGAGTGCATATCATTCATAACAAGTCCGATTGGTATGCTGCTCAAAAAGAATTAAACTATGAAAATCTAAAAAGCATTTACCCTAAAGAAGTAATGGATGCTTCTACTTTTATTATAGAAGAATACATTGAAGGAGAAGAATTTGCCATAGATGCCTATTTTAATACGGATGGAGAAGTAGTTGTTCTAAATATTCTGCATCACAAGTTCTCTTCGAGTACTGATGTAAGCGATAGAGTTTACTACACTTCTCAAAGCATCATTCGCAAATACAAAGAAAGTGTTGAAGCCTTTTTAAAACCTATAGGAGAAAAAGCAGATTTAAAAAATTTTCCTTTACATGTAGAGGTCAGAATTGATAAGAAAGGAGTACTAAAACCAATAGAAATAAACCCACAACGCTTTGGAGGGTGGTGTACGACGGGAGATCTTTCGTGGTATGCCTTTAAGTTTAATTCATACCAATATTTCATTCAAAATAAAAAACCAAATTGGGACAAAATATTTAAAAACAAGGGAGATGAAAGGTATAGCATTATTTTACTTAACAATAATTCAGGTATTAAACCATCTGAAATTTCTCATTTTGATTTTGATATGCTTAAACAAGATTTAGAAAATGTATTGGTAGTAAGAAAATTAGATTTTAACCAATATCCTGCATTTGGAATCTTATTTACTGAAACAAGTGAAGGGAATGTAAAAGAACTAAAAGAAATATTAAATTCTGATTTAATTAAATATATTAGACAATAGAAATTACTAAGGCTAACAAAAAATATAATGCATTTGGCAGATAATGCTAAATAGGAAGATGATAATAATACATAAACGCAGTAGTATATTGAAAATTTGGAGCGTTGAAATATAAAACATACCGTATCAAAACCCTTACCCTTAGTACCCAAAAAAATATGAAACATTTGATAATTATTCTGTTTTTGGTTGTATTCAGCTGTAAAACCGAAACCAAAACGAAAACAGAAATAGGTACACAAACGGAAACGCAAGCGGAAACCGATACTGGTACCGGAATTGACAAATCTGTTTATGACATGTGGAATAACTATGTGGCATCAAACCCAGAATCTAAAGACGAAGAAACCCCAGAGTCCGAGTTTTTTCATAACAATAGAGAAGATGCAAATCGACTGACGGAATTAACCCTAAACGGAAAAAAGAAAGCTTTTTCGGGATTGTTGAGTTTGTATAAGCAGTATAAGGTTGATGTACCAAAAGTCGGAACAAAACAAATTATAACGGACTTTGATGGAAAAGCAAAAGCGATAATAGAAAACATAAGTGTTGATACCATTCCATTTAATAAAATTTCCGCAGCGTATGCTGAATTGGATATGGGAACAACTATTGAACCACTCAGAAAATGGAAAAAAGCACATTGGGACTTTTTTGAGAATTTTTTGAAAGAAAGCGGAGCGCATCCGACCGAAGAAATGCTAATCGTTTGTGTACGATTTGAAACAATCTGGCCAGAAAAACCCTGATTATAAAAGCATAGTTTAAAATTATCCAAACCGTACCTCTTTGCTAATTCCTACTTTCTCCTAAAGGGTATAGCGCTGCTAAATATGGTTGGGATCACCATTTTGCGAAACAGCGGGTTTTAGAATTACAAATTATTCAATTGATTGCTCTTTTTATCCTTACTAATGGTCCAAAAGAAGCCTACAAAGAAAAAAGTATCTGCAGTAGGAAGGATAGCCCTTCGGTCAAATGTTCCGTTCATATTGGGTGCATCTGCATATTGGTAACCGTTTACATTATTGAAACCCAAAGCATTATTTACCGAAAAATAAAGAATCTTCTGTGGCGTTATCAAGTAGGCCCAGTTTAGGCTAAGGTTATTGAAGGGTTTAGTGCGTTCCGCTAAAAACGCATCCGTATTGGGATTATCATAGGGCCGCCCAGAGCCATAATTGTATGACAGACCCACTTGAGAACGCAAATCTGTAATAAAATACTTCCCCACGATGGATGCACTGTGTTTTGGGGCAAAATTTGGGGTAGCACTTTCCCTAAAATTTTGATAATTACGCTGGGTATCCAGGTAGGAATAGGATATCCAATAATCTAGATTTTTAATGCTTTTGTTATCCCTCCAAAAAATATCGAGTCCGGCAGCATAAGCACTACCTTCATTTGTATATTCAGAATTAAATTGCGGTATACGCGTATTGAACTTTACCAATCCGTCGTAATCTTTGTAATAGGCCTCGGCCCTAAAGGTCTTCCCATTATCTAAATACTGATAATTAAAGATATAGTGCGATGTTTTTTCGGTTTCCAAATTGGGTTGGAACTTTAGGTATTCTGTCAAGGGGTTCTGATAAAAGTCGCCATAAGCCAATGAAAACTGTCCCTTTTCACCACTTTTATAGGCCAAGGACAACCTCGGAGCTACCGATGTCGCATTTAATATGCTACTGTGTTCTGTTCGTACTCCCAACTTCATGGCAAAAGAATTGCTAAAAAACACATCCGCCTCGGCAAAGGCCCCGAACAGATTATCGTTATAACCCGAATCAAAAGCATCGCTATTGGGAGCACTAAACGTATCGGTATAATCGGTCATAAAATATTCGGTTCCAAATTGCAATTGAAAGCGGTTACTAAAATTCTTGTTCACTTTCACTTTTAAATGTGATGCCGTTTCATTCGTTGCAATCGTATTTTCCAATATTCCTATATCGTTGGTGTCAAAAGAAAGGCTTGCTCCGCTGGTAATCGTCCAGTCATCCTCCAAAAAGTGCTTGTAAGTACTATTAAAGTAAAGATTGTTATTCTTTAACCTAAACCGAACAAAATCATCAAAATTGATATCTTCCTGATCTATATCCAAAACAGAATGGTTAAACCCGCTGTATAGTTTAAACATGCTTTTTTCTCCCCTTTTTCTAAAAACAACCTCCCCAGAAATAGATTCGAAGGGCCTATTCCATTGAATGCCCTGATTGGAGGGAATTAAACTTTCGTAGGGTGCTAAATTGAGATAAGAGGTATTGAAGCTCAAGGAGCTATTGCCCCAAATTTCTGTATGCCCAACACCACCACCAACACTCATAATAGAGATATCGGTTTTTTCCTGATAGGGAATATCGGTCGTGTTCAATAGGAGCACACTAGATAATCCCTGACCATATTCTGCAGAATACCCACCCGTGCTAAACGTAATACCTTTGAACAAAAAAGGAGAGAAGCGACCGCGTGTAGGAACATTGTTAGCCGTGGCATTAAACGGTTGAAAAACGCGTTGACCGTCTATAAAAACTTGGGTTTCCTCCGCACCACCGCCACGAACAAAAAGTCGACCATCCTCATTTACCGCAGCTGTTCCCGGTAAAGTCTGTAATGCGGCAACAAAATCTCCGGCAGCACCCGCAGTAGTAACAATATCTAAGGGTTTTAAAACAGATGCTTTTGAATTATCGCCTGCCGTAAAACTACCTGCCGTAAGCGTAACGCCATTCAGCTGGTTTATAGCTTCCCGAAGTACAATCCGTACATCCTTTAAATAGGAGACATCGCCAGATTGCATGGCAGCATCATAGGACATCATAGAAACAATTAAATTTTGAGTGCCGGTTTCCATCGTCTCAAATTGGAATGCTCCATTTATGTCTGTAGATGCACCATCATACGTACCTTCCAAATATACATTGGCACCGACAATAGGATTGTTTTTCGCATCGGTCACACTACCAGATACTCTTTGCTGGGCATTTACAAAGGGTATCGTCAAAAGAAATAAAAGTATTGTCTGTACTGTTTTCATCGCTACATAGTATTAATTGATGAAGCAAAAATGGAACAGACAAGAAGCCTAACATAATACGAGGTACCCAAGTGTTGAATATTTGGACTGAAGTGTAGAAAATGAATTAGATAGCTATGGGATGCTTGTTACTATTGGCCGAAGCTAATTTTAAAGAAATTTTTAATTCCTCAACAAGCCTGAAAAGATGATAAATGACGTCTCAAAATTGGCTTATTAACAAGGGGTAGTACATTCCAATTACTGAATTTAATTTGCATAGTTATCGCCTTCCGTGTTTAGAGTAGATAGTCAAACCTTAAATTGTATTGTACACTATAAATCAAAACGCTACCTGTTGTAAAACCTTTTCCAATAGTGTATTTTTAAGGTCGATTGTTAAAATTTCATAACATCAAAAACCAATAAGAACATGAATAAAATACTAGCATTTTTTTCCTCCAAAATAGGCAAGGACTCTTCCGACTCTATTTCTCCATTAATGCAATGGTTAAACCCTTCTTTACAAAGTGCTGCGGAAGGAAAATTAGAATATTTACATACGATACGTAAAGAAATGACCAACCCCATGCATATCCTACATGGAGGAATAACTGCTGCCATTATTGATGATGCCATTGGTGCTGCTGTGTATTCATTAGATAATACCCATGCCTTCACCACCGTAAATTTAAATGTAGATTATTTTAGTCCGGCAAAAGAAGGTGATCAAATTATCGCAGAAACCAATATCACAAAAAAAGGAAGGCAAATCATGAATGCAGAGTGCCTTGTTTGGAACAGGGATAAAAGCAAACTTATAGCTAAAGGGAATTCTAATCTCATTAAGACCAAGCTAATCTTGCGCACTACTTAATTTAAGCGCTACACAGGAAGGAATATAGAAGTGTACGGAAGTAAATACTTATCTTTAAAAGCATGGAAAAAAATCGAAGAGAATTTCTTAAAAATTTGGGTGCTGGCGCTGCAGGAGCGCTAACCCTTCCATTACAGAGTTGGGCAAATAGTTCCGAATCTTTAACTACATCCATAAACTACCTTAAACAATTTCCAGAGCAAAAATCAGAAGCCTATTGGGAAACGGTTGCCTCTCAATTTAGATTTGCCGAAGGAATCCATTATTTTAACAATGGCTCTTTAGGAGCCTGTCCACTGCCAATTCGGGAAGCAACGAATACCTTTAGAAACACGCTTGATGATTTTCCTTCTAAATATATGTGGGGCGGTTGGGATACTGAGAAAGAAACGACACGAAAAAAAGTAGCTGACCTTTTTTCTGTTTCTGAAGAGGAGATTGCTCTTATTCATAATACAACCGAAGGTATGAATCTCATTGCCCGCAGCTTAGAACTGAAAGCAGGCGATGAAGTAATTCTTGCGGATCATGAGCATAGCAGCGCAGTTATACCTTGGACCGTGTGGCAAGCCGAAAAAGGCATAAAACTAATCCGGCCAGTACTTCCCATTCTACCAAAAACCAAAGAGGCTATCGTTTCTGTGTTTAGAAATGCAATAACCTCCAAAACAAGAGTCATCTCCATCTGCCATATCGTTAACACGAACGGCATGATACTTCCCATAAAGGAGATTTGCCAAATGGCGCACGAGAACGGAATTTTAGTTGCTGTAGATGGTGCGCAGGGTGCCGGCATGGTACAAACCAATTTAAGAGAGATAGACTGCGATTTCTATACGGTAAGCGCACACAAATGGCTTTTTGCCCCAAAGGGTATCGGTATTTTTTATGCAAAACAAGAAAAGCAATCCCTACTTAAACCTTTAATCGTCGCCCGTGGTTACAAAGATGAAAGCATTAGACGTCTAGAAAACTATAATACCAGAAATCTTCCTGAACTCTTAGCCTTAGGTGCAGCTATGGATTACAGGAATGCAATTGGCAGTGACGTAATACATAATAGAACCTACGCACTAAAACATTATTTCCTTGAAAAAATAAAAGACAGCAAGGACATCATCCTTAAAACACCTTCTAATGACGATCTATCCGCCGGAATACAAGTGGTAGAAATAATGGGGAAGGATGTACAAGAAGTAAAAGACACGCTTTTTAATACGTATGGAATCGATTCTAGACCCATGTCTAAATTCGGATTAAATGCAGTGCGCTTGTCTTTTGCTATTTTCATTACCAAAAAGGATGTTGACATGTTAGTTGATGCGTTACACAGTATCGCAACAGGCTAGCATACGGGAGTAAAAATAGGTCCCTTTGTCGCGATGAATAGGTAATTCCTAAAATTTCACAATGTCATTTTGAACCGCTATAATTGGAGTAAAAAATCAAAATAATCACTACCTTCAATAAAAATATTTCAACATGCTACGGACCACTATCAGTTTACTTCTCTTTCTATTATTTTTTGGCTTTTCATCGGCACAGAACTCGGTAATTGGATTTAGCAACGAGAGCGCTGCGGAACAATTAAAATTAGAATCGACCTTCGAAAAGAATCTGAATGCAACGAACTTGGACAATTGGATGCAACGGATGGCGGCCGAACCGCATTGGGTAGGCACCAAATATGGAGAGGATAACGCCAAATGGATTCAAAAACAATTCAAATCTTGGGGTTATGATGCCAAAATAGAAACCTATGACATCCTATTTCCTTATCCTACGGAACGCGTTCTGGAGCTTTTGGGTCCAACTCCGTATAAAGCAAAACTCACCGCTGTTCCCGTAGATGGTGACCCATTTACAGCACAAGGCGATGCCCTACTGCCCAGCTATAACGCATTTTCCATAGATGGCGATGTTACCGCAGAACTGGTATTTGTAAACTATGGGATTCCAAAAGACTATGAAGAACTAGAAAAACTAGGTATTAGTGTAAAAGGTAAAATAGTAATTGCAAAATACCAAGGGTCTTGGCGCGGAATAAAACCGAAACTAGCAGCCGAAAATGGTGCTATTGGTTGTATTATTTATTCTGACCCACAAGATGATGGCTACGGACAAGGCGATGTATACCCAAAGGGTGCTTATAAGAACAAGACCGGAGTGCAACGCGGTTCGGTGATGGATATGCCTACCTATCCTGGTGATGTTTTGACTCCCGGCTATGCTGCCACCAAAGATGCAAAACGGCTAGACAGAAAAGATGCTCCTACGATTACAAAAATTCCAGTACTCCCTATTTCCTACGAAGATGCACAGCCTTTGCTGGAAGCTTTAGAAGGTCCGGTTGCTCCTACTTCATGGCGAGGTGGATTGCCTATTACATATCACATTGGGCCAGGGCCAGCAAAGGTGCATTTGAAACTGACTTTTGATTGGAAATTGGTACCTGCACACAATGTAATAGCTACAATGAAAGGGACAGATTTTCCGGATCAGTGGGTGATGCGCGGAAACCACCACGATGCGTGGGTACATGGCGCAAATGACCCCGTTAGCGGAATGGTCGCTCTAATGGAAGAAGCAAGGGTAGTGGGGGAACTAGCAAAAAATGGTCAAAAACCAAAACGTACCTTGGTTTATTGCGCATGGGATGCGGAAGAGCCAGGTCTTATCGGATCTACAGAATGGGTAGAAGACCATAAAAAAGAATTGCAACAAAAAGTAGTCGCATATATCAATACGGATGGAAACGGCCGTGGGTTTCTGGGAGCTGGAGGTTCACACTCTCTTCAGGCTATGGTAAAAGAAGTTGCCGGCTCAGTAAAAGATCCACAAACAGGTGTATCTATAAAAGAAAGGAAGATTGCGAGACAAATGGTTAGCGGTGGCGATGATGCCTTTAATCTTTATGCCCTCGGTTCCGGATCCGATTATACTCCTTTTATACAACATGCGGGCATCGCTTCCTTAAATTTAGGATTTGGTGGAGAAAATGGCGGAGGGGAATACCATACCATTTACGACACCTATCCGCACTATAAACGTTTTAAAGACCCAAACTTTGCCTATGGTGTTGCTTTGGCAAACACCGCAGGAAGAATCACCCTTCGGTTAGCTAACGCTGATGTACTTCCCTTCGATTTTAAGGAATGGTACACGACAGTATCAGGATATTGGGAAGAAATTAAAACAGACGCTGACCAAATGCGAAAGGCAGCAGAAAAACACAACAAGCTGTTAAAAAACAATGCGTTCGTGTTGGCAGCAGACCCACAAAAGGAATTCAACGCACCAGCAGCTAAGAAAGATGTTCCATACCTCAACTTTGCTCCCGTACAGAATGAACTAGCCTCATTGAATACCACGATAAAGATGCTTTCCTTAACCGAGGGTATCCAAATTTCAAAAGCGAAACAAGAGGAATTGAACGAAAAACTGATTAGCGCAGAGCGTATGCTAACCTCAGAAAAGGGTTTACCAAGAAGACCTTGGTTCAAACATCAAATATATGCTCCTGGATTTTATACCGGCTATGGGGTGAAGACACTTCCGGGCGTTCGGGAAGCGATTGAACAAAAAGATTGGAAAGAGGCGCAAGAACAAATAACGATTTTAAGCAATACCTTGCAAAAATTCAATGATTTCCTTGCCGAGTTAAACGCTATAATAAAGTAAAAAAAATGGAATCGAACTACATCAAAGTGTACAGTGGTAACGCTTTAATCGGAAAACGTATCGCGTTAGAATTACAGGAACTTGGCATCGAGCCAATTATTAAAGACGAAGGTGAATCTGCGCGACTCGCTGGTTTCGCTTCCTCCATGTTGGGCAATGTAGAACTACACGTAAACCAAGACGAAAAAGAAAAAGCGCTAGGCGTTGTGGCCAGAATAACTGCTAAAGAATAGGGTGTTAATTAGCGATTGGCATAATCTCTAATTTCCGAAACTCTACAGGACCATGATCGCCCTGTATCATAATTGGGCCTGGAGCCGCTTCATCGTTATCCAAGGCTCCACCAGTCATTCCAGGTATGTTTTGTTCGGAAATGATTGTTTTGCCATTGGCTACAATAGTTACCTTTCTTCCAATTAAAGTGATATCATAGGTTTGCCACTCCCCTGCTCCTTTTGCTGCCATTTGGTTGGGTGTAAGCAGACCGTAAACACCTCCAAATAAAATAGAGGAAGCTTCTTTCCCTTTGTTATCTGCTATTTGTACCTCATAGCGTCCTCTAAGATAAAGACCGCTATTGCTGCCTTCCGGATATCTGAATTCTGCCTGCAATTTAAAATCGGTGAATTTTTCGGCTGATATCAAGTTCACACCGGCCTTATCGCTAATTAAGATTCCGTCGGTTACTGTCCACTGATTCTCACCCTCAAATTTCCAGCCGGCTAAATCTTTACCATTAAAAAGTTTCTGTGTTTTACCCCATTTAGGATTTTCCATTACCGAAAGTTTTGGAGCTCTAGTAGCTGTCCAATCATAGGTTTTGCCATCCGTATACACCATAGTACCCTTTAATCCTTCTCCTACTTTTTTACCCCTAAATTGCATATCCGAAGCACCGCCCTCCCACTGTGGCGGAATAGAAAAATAGAATACTTCATCGAATTTTTTAACCTCGGCTATTGGTCGCGCACTACCCATGGCATAGGTAAACCTACCTATTAGGGTGCTAGTCCCTGAGTGCTTGATTTCTAACCAAGATGGTAATTCCTTTCCTTCATATGAAACGGTTAAATTCCACGTACCCTCTAGAGGATCAACCTCTTGGGCATAAGTGGCCCCTAAACTTAGTGCCAAAACGACTACAAACGACATCAGGTAATTGCATAACATATTTTTCATAATCACATACATTTTGTTCAAATATACTATTTAGTTCCAAACTGTTAAATTATAAAATTAAAGAAAGGGAGTTTTACACCACATCCATATATATATAACACTTCTAGCAGTAAAAAGGGAGGTGACCTTGAGGTATTCAACAACATACTAACGGTACAGCGAATCTACTCCAAGGCTTCTAATGGTTGAGTTATAGACGGCATCCTTATTAAAGAAAACGGTAGTGAATTGCAGCTGCACACACTTGATTAACAAAAGCGATGAACAGTAGTACTTCAATAATCACAAAAGGTAAAAATGCATTCGTTTAAGCCTGTTAATGGGGCGTAAGCTTTTAACAAGGGAAATGTAGGATTCTGTAGTATATTTAGCAAGTTTGGGTGACCAAAAATTAATTAACTACCCGGTACACTGCACATTACATTAGAATAACTAAGGAATAGGGTTTTTTACTACAGGTTTTACATTTAAATCATACATAACGTCAATCGAATTCAGCGAAAAACAAGTGCTCCAAGTCAAAAAATAAGGTATATTCCCAACGCAACTACAACTTTTTAGAGCTTTTTTACGTTTAAGTATGGAATCTTTACTATAATTTAGGTAATTCATAGATGAAAGAAAGAAACATAAGTATCGATATAGTAAAGTGTATTGCTGCAATACTTATTACCAACTCCAGTTTTGAAATACTGTACCCAATAAGTGCTTTTGCAACAGGCGGCACAATGGGTAATTGCCTATTTTTCTTTGCCTCGGGGTTCACGATATTCCTAAAACCACTGGGGCGATTTGATCAATTTTACAAAAAAAGAATTAATAGAATCTACCCAACGATATTCGCTTGGGCTTTATTAAGTGCTATCTTTTTTGACAACTCAAAAAATATGGTTGAAATCATTCTCTACGGTGGTGGATGGTTCATTTCATGTATCATGATACTTTACATTTTTCTCTATATTGTTAATAAAACAATGTCTAAAAGGTTACTATTAAGCGGTATCATATCTTTTCTATTAGTAATTATTTGGTTCTTTATGATAGAAAAACGCGCCGATGCTTCATTTTATGGAGATAATTCTTTTTTCAGATGGGGTTTCTATTTCCTATTTATGTTGTTAGGAGCTATATCTGGAGTTTATCAAAAAAAGATCAGCCATCAATTTGCTAGGAACCTAGTAGTTCTGACCGTATTTATTTTGGTATTTTATGCCATGCTGTACTATTCAAGACTAAATATCATTCCAAAGCAAATAGAAATAATATCAATATTGCCTTTGTTAGGAATGACACTATATTTTTATAAGATAGGTAGCACAGAAATTTTAAGGAATATTTATAATCATAGAATATTTGGGTCAGCTATAAAGATAATCGGTGGGTTATGCCTAGAAATCTACTTGGTGCAATCGTCTTTATTAACGGCTAAAATGAACGATATTTTTCCATTAAACTTAATCCTAATGTTTCTTATTATTTTGATAGCGGCATATATTCTTAGGTGTACTGCAAAATTATTTTCTCAAATCTTTAAAGAACAAGATTTGGATTACAAGGAAATTTTCCGATTATATTAAAATGCAACAGCAAGATAATCGTCCCCTCAAACTTCTTTTCAAAACTGGCCTAAATTACCAACCCCATCAACAGCATTTCTAAAATCGGATAGAAGCTCTGAAACAATATCTGCCGCCGGCATTATCTCATGAATTAAGGCAGAAACCTGTCCAATTTCCAGTTCACCTTCCACCATATCGCCCTCGAACATACCTTTTTTGGAACGGGCGCGACCTAATAATTGTTTTAGTTGCTCTGGTGTATACCCGTTGGCATAGCCGTTTTGCACGTCCTCGTAAAATTTGTTTTTCAACAACCGCACAGGCGCTAGCTCTTTAAGGGTCAGTTGTGTATCTCCCTCCTTAGCTTCCACTACTTTTGTTTTGAAAAGGGTATGCGAGGAAGCCT